>JADGBM010000030.1 GCA_015231515.1 Desulfobulbaceae bacterium | reverse complement strand
CCCAGCAATTTTCTGCTGAATCATATAATTACTTGCTCCATTATTCGCTCCCCGGAAATGCAATCAGGCGAGGACTTCGCTATAGATGTCAAGCAGCTCTTTACAGTGCACGGCAAGGGAGTATTCCCGTTCCAGCTTTTCTCGGCCCGCCCTGCCCATCTGTAGACGTAGTTCTTTGTCATTGCCCAAGAGAGCCATCCTCTCGGCAAGCTCCCCAGCGTTGCCCATTTCGACCAGGAAGCCGGAAATCCCATCCTCAATCTGCTCGGGGATGCCACCAATCCGGCTACCGATCACCGGCTTGCCATACGCCATGGCTTCCAGCACCACCATCGAACAGTTCTCGAACCACTCGGAAGGAACCACCACAAAGGCCGCTTCCTTGATAAGGGTGATCAATTCATCACCACTTTTGTAACCGAGAAAATCAACTTCGCGAAATTCTGCTGAAAGTCTTTCGGCAAGGGGGCCGGTGCCTACGACATTGAGGGCATACTTTAGTGGAAGGAGTTTATGCGCTTTAAGCAGGGTCTCTATGCCTTTTTCCTTGGAGAGACCGCCAAAATATAGCCCGTATTCTTTGTCGTCATAATGGGGGATAAAACGATCAAGATCGATGCCGTTAGGAAGTACAGATATTTTTTCACTGGGGATTCTTCGTGCTGTCATCTCAGCTAGAAAATTGCTGGGAGAAATGAAGAGGTCAACAGCATTATAGCTTTTTCGCCAGCGATGCCAGTAGCCTTCCAGCATCAGAAGAAGTTCCTGCCCCCAGGACTGCTGACAGTGGCGGGTAAGGGTATTCCAGAAGGATGTACCATTGCAAGCTGTGCAAAGGGTATTCTTATCTAAAGCTATATAGGAAGGGCAGATAAGTTTGTAATCATGCAGGGTAAGAACCACCTTAACGCCGCGCCTTTTCAATACCGGGATAATGGAGGGGGTCAGCTGGTGGTAAATGTTATGGAGGTGGGCGATATCAGGCTTTTCCTGTATGATCATCTCCTCAATTTTTTGCACAGCTTCTCTTGAGTGAATAAAAGAGAGAGCTGTTTTTAGTTTGCCCTTAATCCCTTTTACTGAATCATAGTTGATCTTGCCGACAAAATGATGAGCGTAGGATGAAGCAAAATTGCGTTCATCCTGCATGGAGAAATCAATAACTTCAATTCCGCTGCCCGCGAGAAATTCTCTCTCCTGAAAAAACACACGTTCTGAACCGCCGTTTAAGTGAAAGAATTTATTTACCAGAAGTATTTTCATGACAGATCTGTTGATATTTTTGATGAACAGCCTGGGCAATCACATCATAGGTTCGATTGTTGAGGACATAGCGACGCCCGCTCTCCCCCATCTTGGCGGCCATGGATTGATTTTGAAGTATGGTTAAAACCGCCTCGGCAAAGGCATTGTGATCATATGGAACACAGAGTCCTCCGTGGCTTTCCCGGACGACCAGGCTTTGCTCCGGGTGGTCGTTGGCAACAACCGGTTTCCCCATTGCCATATATTCGATGAGTTTTGTTGGTGAGGTAGAGTTTAGGATGAATGTTGGGTAAAATGGTGAGACACAGACATCTGCTTTTCGAACATACTCCCATGCCTCTTCCATCGGCAGAAAGCCGGTGAAGACCACCTTGTCGGCAATATTAAGTTCAATGGCTTTTTTTTCTAAAAATATTCGGTCCTGAGGATCTTCACCATCCCCGACAAAATAAAGTTTGGTTTGGGGTTGTTTTTGAAGAACTTTTACAAACACCTCTAACAGGAAATCGAGACGGCGCATTTTTATGAGTGTTCCAAGGTAGAGGATACGTTTTTCGCTCGTGTCTGAAGTTGTTTGCTCAGTGGAAATTTTCTCAGCTTTTACATAGGGAATTTTTTCGAGTTCAATGCCCATAGGAACCGAAGTAATTTTTTTTAACGTGATTCCCATGTCAGCAACATCTTTTTTCATCTGCTCGCTTTGGACAAAGATATGTTCGGCAGACGGCATGATAATCTTATAGAGCAGAAATTTGAAAAGCGTTCCGCGGATCAGGTAGAGCAAAGGGTATCGTGCTGTTCCGGCCTTGTACTGATAGATGTCTGATTCTGGTATGGGGTACGAGAGCCAGTAGACAAATTTTGCCCTTGTTATTTTTGCGGCAGTAATTGCAAAAAGCGCGGAGATAAAATCATCTTTGACTTGCAGAACTTTGTACCTTTTCTTTAGTGCAAGCTGTAACACTCGCAGTTCATTGCCAATCTTCAGTAGATGTTTTTTGATGCGCCGATAACGATTTGTCCCATTATCTGTAGCGGCAACCCATGCACACCCACCACCCCATTCAATTTGGTACGATTTTGTGCAGTCCTTTTCTGACTGCATAACCCAATCAATGTTGTAGCCCATATTAGCGAGCTTTTTGCCGAACAGTGTTGAGACATCAACTCTGAAGGGTGGAAACTTGTCTTCAGCTAAAATTAACATATTGATTGTGCGGCAGTTTAGTGTCATTTGGTTTATCAATTTGGAATTATTCAATTATTTAATTAATTCTCTCTACTTACTTCAAGGCCGTAACTTTGGAAAACATCAAGTTTTTCTTGTTCAGATTTTTTGCTGTTGGGGTGAAATATATAGGCGGAATTTTAGCGAATGGTATTCGCTTGCGCATAAGGAGATTCAAGGCGCTTCTGGACATAATGGTTCCTCAAGTCCAAAGAGAGTTACTGCTCAAAAAATCTTCATTGTCAGGAGTTGATTGCATTGTTAAGTCCCTGGTTCGAGACTCAATAAAACCCAACAAAAGAAATATGGCGTATGGCATCATGCCGTGCATGATGCCGTTTGTGATACTGTTAATTAAAATTAAAGTGATGGTAACCAATGATGCCGCAGTCATATGATCCTGACGGGCATGTTTTCCTGCAGTGATGAAATTGGCGATAAGCACTCCGCTGTAGAGCAAGTAGCCTATGATGCCGCCAAAAACCAGCCATTCAATGTTGAAATTGTGCCAGGTGAAAAAGCTATGCTGCCACGAATACTTGCTTTTCCCTGTTTTCATTCCTTGGCCGATAATCGGACTTTTAAAAAATTCATTCAATCCATTCTTGAAGTGTAGGCTGCGCCCGTAGAGGCTCTGTTTCCAGAGTGTCGTGTCGGTTAGTCTATCAAGACCATTTACGGCATCACCTTTTATGGCTTGCGTTTCTGGGACCATGAAAAGCTCGGTATTGGCAGCAAGAAATACTGTACTAGTTAGCGCACCTCCAAGAATTACAGCCATCAATAAAGCGGCTTTGCCCCTGCGAATTATGAAGTAAAACAAGGGGGAAAAAAACAATGCCAGTAGATAAGCACGGGGAAGATTAATGACAAGAAACAGTAGTAAGGGGAAAAATAGCAATAACCCCAAAAATTTTTTAAACCCTTTTGCATAGAGAATGTAGAGCATTCCAACGACACAGAGCGTAGCGTAATCGATGGGATTCATGGATAACACGATTGTCCGAGAAAATGTTTGAAGAAAAGTTATGAATTGAACTGTGCCAAAAACCAGTAATCCTAAAATTAAAAACAAAAAAGAACGGTGGAACTGTTTATCGCTCCTTACGAAGGTTTTTATTACAAAATAAGACAGTACGGGAATGAAAAGCGCATGGAACGCCACATAGCCACTTTCGATAAGAGATTCGGCGAACATAGTTGATATGAGATATAACAAGCAAAGTAGGATGATAAAAAAATCAGTCATGTTGAAGTTAAAGGCCTGATCCGATCCGAGTACTAGGTAAAAAATAGCGCAGCACGACAAGAAAATCATACTTAAAGAGTAAGGGTTAAACGTAATTAGACCTATCTCCAATTGTAGAATACCTTTACTGAAAGGAAGAAGGGCCAACGAAAGTGGAAGAAGCCATAAGGCAATGATATTCATAAAAAAAGTGCTTCTTGGTATGGTTGAATAAGCTTCTGTGCTGCCATATAGACATCGGCACAGTCTCTTTCTATAATCTGGCGCGTTGCGGAAGAGATCGACTTACATTTGTCAATGCTCTTTGCGTGGATTTTGTCAGCGTAACTCTCATGATAAGGCTCGTTTACAAAATCATAAATACCAGGAAGTAGTTTCTGGCTGTTCAGGATGAGATCGTTATAATCAATGACCATCAGATTGCTGGCTGAGAAGATTTCATGCAGCTCAAATAGTTGTTCTGTTTTTCCTCTGTATGAAAGGCAGGCTTTCGTAAGTTTGTCTTCATCCGGCAAAAAATATTTTGCTAAAAAGCTTTTCCGCTTCGGTTTATGAAATTTTTCCCCACAGGCAAGATAGAGCTCATTCAGAGCAAATCTTTCCCAATTGTAGAGCATTGACCAAACGACCGAATAAGGGTCGCGCAGAACCCATATCATTTTTACGTTGTTCTTATGAGCAAAATACTCATGATAACATTCGTTGACATACGTTGTCTGAAAGCAATACCTGCCCTTGCTTAAGGACTTTTCCCGACCGCATAAGATAAGCGCTGCATCCAGTTCATCGTCTTTGCCAGTCTGAAAATCAACAAAACCATTACTGTGACGAAGTATTCGTGCAAGCAGCGTAGTACCCGAGCGTTGACATCCAGTTACCAGTACAGGTTCAGAATAATCACCAAGACGGTCAAGCAAACAACATCCTTTGCGGCGGACCTCTCTGCCAAATTTCTGCCAGGATTTAATTTGTCTTTGTTTGCCCGTAAACTTCACCTCTCATCCCCTTTCAATGAAATCTTCAACTTTGTGGCGCAAGGTATCAATGTTAACAAGAAAGTCTTCATTGATATGAGTGCAGTTTGGGAAGCACAGATAGTCATACGGACAGTTGCAGGATTTGCTGAGATAGTAGTAATTGGGCTTTATCTCGCGAATGCCGAAAAGCTCTAATACTTTACTGCCATTGCAGAAAATTATATTTGCAAGGCCTGCCCCATGTGGTGCGATAACGGCATCGGCGTCATACATCACCTCGATCTGATCCTCGATTGACATCGTTTCAAAATGGTATGTTTGAAAGCCGTATGTGCCTAGAAGTTTAAGCACTTCTTCTTCATTCTTGATCCTTCTTCTCCCAGCCTGACTTCTTGAAATATAGATTCGGGTATCTTTTTTCCGTGGTCTATGGGGCAACACCTTCTCTGTAAAAAAAGAGAGGTATTCGGAAGGGATGTACCCTGAAAACTGACGGGTCAGGAAGGATGAGAAGAGATACTTGTCATAGGAGTAAATACGATCCTTGGGAAGCACATGAATTTCGAGGCCGGGAATCTCAAGCCTTTTAAGAAAAAAATCTTCCAGCGGGGTGATCTTTTCAATTGCAATTAGCTTGATATCTTCTTGAAGGTTAAAATTTTGTGCGAAGAACGCAAAAAGGCGGGGAAGATTATCGATAAGGACGTGATAATAGTCATTGAACGGCCTGAAGCTGGCAGATCGTAATAGAGTTGCCGAGCCCTCGATCCGTTCCTCCTTTTTGCGGAGGTAGGAACTCCATTTGAAGTATTTGCTCTGCGTATAGGTATTGCTTGATTCAGCGATGATATTGCCCTTCTGGTCGAGCAATGTGTTTTCGTTAGCACAGTGTTTTATCCCACAAATAGCGGAGCTGAAGGCAAGCGGAATCTGATATGTGCTTTGCCGGAGGTGTTGACATTGTGGCAGGAAAGGCATCTCAAGCGCTTCGAGTGTGGAAATCGGTGTATAGTCAAAGGGTAGGATCTGCCTTGACAGTTCGGGAAAGGACTCTTCCAACGACTTAACCGTTAACAGTCGACTGGATACCTTTTCCCCCACAAGCTCTTTGATCTGGCGGCCATTATGCCAAAGTGCTGATCTTTTAATGGTTGTTTTAAGATCTGCTGATAACGTCATGGTAGTAGTCCTTGCACTGTTTAGAGAGTATCTCGTCATTCCAGATAATGACAGAGAGATAAATAAGAGTTGTCGTAAGGCAGTAAATAATCAGGTACCGGCTCCATGGACTGTTTTGGAGAACAAGCACAGAACCGACAATACATAGTGGCCAGAGCAAACCTCTCTGGGTAGCTTGCCAAAAATCCCGCCAACTGGTTCCTGTCAGTTCCATGAGCCAGCCGGTGCGCAATAGCGTAACCACAGAGACTGAGACTGCGTACAGAACCAGGGCTAGCTTCGAATTCCCCGCTGCGAAGCCTGCCGTGAAGCTGCAGCAGATAATTACCAATGTGATGCTGTTATGAATGGTCCGCTCTTTTTGCTTCTCGTACAGATCGTAATAGATGCTCATAGGCCGGATTGCAAAAACTGCGATAAAAACTGGCATTATTAGTTTTACATAGCTCCCAGCCTCTTGCCATTCGGCACCGAAAATGAGCCCAAAAAGATCGGCCAGGACGAAGCTTAAGATTACCATGGGTGCGACGAAAAGTGAGAGAATATAGCGGTACAGCCGCATGGTGTTATGTGCCAGGTTTTCACCATTGCGGAAGTGCTCGGAGGCCTTCTGGGAAAAACTGCGACCCAGGGAATCGCCCACGAGAGTCATTGGTTCGCCAAGAATCCGCTGGGCAAGGGCGTATAACCCAACCACAGCAGGTGAGAAGAACGCTCCGAGTAATAAGAGCGGGGCCTGAACGCTGGCTCGTTGCACAAAAGCATCCCCGACAAATTTAGGGAAAATGATATATCGGCGGGCAAGCAGTTTCATTCTCTCAAAGCTAAAATTAGTAATGATCGTTTTGATCGGTTGGGTGTCGGCAAAGAACAGGGTGACCATTGAGCTGGACAGGCCGGCAATTTTTCCAGATAACAGCCCGGCAGGATTTCCGGCGACAAAAAGCCCTATGTATATTGAAAGAGCTCTGTCGGTTGTCGCGCCGGTAACTTTAGAAAAGGCAAGGCGGTTGAAGAATTTGAGGCGGAGAAACCACATGTCAGTAATTTGCTGCACCCCTGCGACAAGCACAACGGCCGGGATGAAAAAAAGGAGAGTCTGGTTACCCAGGCCAAGTTTCTGACTGAAGAATAGTGGAAACCAAGAAACGAAACCAAGGGAAATAATACTGGTAGATACTACTAGAAAAAAGCAAAGGGCTATTAGATTGTCTGCATCTTCATGTTTTTCCGGCAGCAGGATTGTATTGTTGTAGCGCAGACATGATACAGCGACAAAAACTTCCGCAACTGCAATAATCAGCGAAAAAGCGCCAAAAACTTCTGGAGGGTAAAGTCGGGTAACCAGCGGTGCCAAACCAAAAGTGATTATACGGGCAACCATATTGCCACCCACCAGGGTTAGGGTATTCCTGAAAAAACTATTTTCTTTTTGGCCAATTGTAGAAGATACTGTTGTTGCCATGGGGTTCACTGGGGGATGCATGTTGTTTTAAAGGCCTGGTGAATGGCTTGTGAAAAGGTTCGTGCTGGATGGATTAGGTTTGAACGCATAGCTTCTACTCCTTGCGAAATCTCCTGATAAATGGATTCTTTGTCCAAAAGCAGGTCAAGCTTGGCTTTTAAGTCTTCAGCTGAGTCTGGTTCAAATAATAAACCATTTTTGCCGCTCTTTATTAAGTAAGGGAATGGGCCAAAGTTGGGGGCAACCACTGGAATCCCAAGGGCCAGCCCCTCCATGGCCGCCATGCAGCGACCTTCGGGAAACGTTGATTTAGATGCCACGATCAGAACTTTGGCGGTTTTTATGACAGGCAGAAGTTGATTCCGCGGGACCTTACCTAGAATGGAGACCTTTCCGGCAAGGCCATTTTCAGCAATTTCTTCCTGCAATCGTAGCAGACCGCCACCGTCACCGGCATAGACCAGTCCGAAGTCACTGCCTCGGTGGAGCCTTTCCCGGCAGGCGGTTAGAATGTCAAAAATACCTTTATAGTCCTCCATTCGACCTACATAAAGTGCATAGACCGGGGGCAATGCCACTTGGATTTCACTATTATTTAACGAATTTATCTGACTGATTAAATCACTAAATCCAATGTCAAACTCATAAATTCTATGTCGCTGTACGCCGATATCGAGCAGCTGTTGCTTGAGATAAGGACCATGGCAAATAGTGGCATTGGCACGGCGGATACAGTAGCCGTCGATTTTCTCGGTCAGTCTGGTGTGAACCTGAGCCCCAGGATTGGAAACCCGGTTGTGGCGTGAGTGTATCCAGGGAACATTGAGTATGCCTGCAACAAGATGTGTGAGCCATAGCATGGAGCCGGACCTGCCGCAGATAATAAAATGAGGACGAAATGTAATGGCTTTTATGAGGCCATTCATAAATTGAAAGACGAGCAAAAAAAATTTCACAAAACGAAATTTTCCGTTTTTCAATTCAGTACGAAGAACTTTAGCCGTTACATTACCTTTCCTTATCTGTACGTTCCGGTCTGAGCAGGATAACAGCAAGATATCCTGGCCGCAGGCATAGCGCAGTAAGTCGCCAATAAAAGCCTCTGTGCCGCCTTCCGGGACTGTCTGGGGACAGTCGCCAAGGAGGTTAAGTTGTTCGACAACATCCCCATTCTTAATATAGAGCCAACGTTTTTTTGGGGTCATAGCGGCGACTGCTTTTTCTGCAAGGCAGGGTTGGTGCTGTAGTCATATAAATCCAGCATCGCTCCGGCATGTTTATAGATACTCTTTTTTTCAGCGACAGTCAGCCTGCTGATGCTTTCACTGTTCAAGTTTTGGATGGATTGTTTGATGCAGCCGCGCTCCGTTGGCAGAGCAAAAGCTTCAGCCTTGACATCCGACGGTGCGCCAGTTTCGAGGCCTATAAACTCGGCCAATTTGGCGATATTAGCCGTAGGATTTTCGGCTAAATCCTCGTAACGTACCTCCAGATAGTTTGCTACTTCCTGGCTGTTTCTGGTTAGAAGTTCTCCGACACGCTTCCAATGTTTGGCGGCTCGCTCCAGGGAATGTCCAGACCTGCGCTTTATTCCTTCAGCGACTGCATAACCGTTGCGTACAAGACCTATAAAGTAGGCGTGGGGAAAGTGCTTGTTGAGAAAATCCATGCGCACCAGATTTGCAGGAGTTTTTTCGACGATGACTTGGTTTACGGGTTTTGGCAGCGCACTGATCCAGTCATGGACCAGGCGCGGGAGAATTGCCGCCGAGTTATTGATGGGCATGTGTAAATCCTCTGCATACTCGGACCAGACCCTGTCAAAACCGTACTTGTAAGCCCGTGGTAGCGTGTTTGTATGTCGCTGGCCTTCGAACTTCATGACTGAAATTTGGCCGCACTTTTCCAATGCTTTTTGCAGCAAGGTGGTTCCGGAATTGTTGCATCCGACAATAAAAACCCACTTGTGTGCCTCGAGAATGTCCTGATAATGCCGGGTGTAATACTCCTTGCCGCCGGTATGCCAAAGCCAGTTTCTATGGATGTCACAGGCCTGAATATGCAGTTGCCTTGACATGCGGAAACGTAAATTGTTAATCCGTTTGAGGGTGATCATTGGCTTTGTTTTACTTGAGCAGAGGTTTTGATGATGAGGGGTCGTTCAAGATACGGGGAAGAAAATAAAGCATCACCGTCCTTGATCTGAATCATTTGCCACTTGTTCGGATCTACTCCATAGCCTTCCTGGTGTTTTGCGGATCCTTCTCCTGAAAGTCTGGGCGAGTCCACTAGGTTTACAAAGGTGCTGTCAGGGGAGTCTTTAACTATAAAGAGGTAATTGCCTTCAGACGCGGCGCCATTTCCGCCATACCCGAACACATTGATATCTGAAGAATTTCTAACCACCATGACAGGCTTGTTTCCCTCTCCCTTAAGCCCAAAAAAAGAGACGTGTTGACTTCGATCAATAATAATATTGCTTTCACCTTGAGACCTTTCAAGATTGCACTGGTAAAAAGCGATGGGGCCTTTTGTGTCTTGAACGGCAAGATGGCTATATGATTTGCCAAATGCCAATGGGTAACCGTCATCCTGAAAAAAATTGTAAATTTTCCCGCTTCCATTTCCAGATATAAGTAGCAGCGGATGCGTTCTTCTGTGCTTCATTCCATCATTTGCTTTGCCAAAACCGCCTAAAGGTGGAAGTGTATCAAAGTTAACATCACGGATAATACCGTAAGATTGCCAATCAAGCCCGTAAGTGTCTGGGATATGATAGGGGGTGTGCAACCCAAGGTTGGCAATCAAGGTATCACTGTCGGCGGATTGGGCACTCTTGATAAGCGGGGCATCCAGATTTATTGAGCCTCCTTTCGACCGGACTCCCGCTCTTGAGGTAATTATAGATAGATGTCTGGCAAGACCGATAAGCTTTGTCTTTGGTTTAAGAGTCAGTGGGGCGGAAATATTGTAGTACCCTTTAGGCAGAAAAATAATGCTGTTTTGCTCTATGGCCTTTTGGATAGCTTCAGTATCGTCGGTGTAACCATCCCCTTTTGCATTATAGGGCGATTTAGTGACATCGACCGCCTCAGGACTTTCCCAACTTGGGAAATTGTCACTCCACAGGTGCCGGCTTTGAAGGTCATCTGGGGGTGTTGCAAAGGCGATATTCCTGAAGTCCTCTAGCCGTTTTTCTCCCCCCTCAAGGATGCTCATGGTATATTGCCAGCCATGTCATTTCCTTGGTTGGGCCACGTTAGTGTACTCCTTGAGATGCACCCACCCACCAGGCTTTACATCAAGGAGAGGTTCCCGTACTCCGGCAATTATCTTGGAGGCGTTTTTTATATACACATTTTTTAGGTAGAGGCTGCTTTCTGACGAGATGGCAGGCCCACGCTGGTTCAGACTTATGCGGCTGTCGATCAAGCAAACCTGGCCATGAACAGGTGACCAGCTTGCCGACTTGCTGACAATCGGCATCCCTTTTCCAGCAAAATCAATTACGACTCCCACGGCCGATAATGTCTGACGGCCTTGATAAAGGATTGCCGTTTCTCTCTGCCCGGTAAGGGTGAGACCAGAGATGGTTGGAGCTGGTTGTGTTTCGCGAAGGTCAAGTCCGATATTGCCACCAATCACTGTAATATCGGCATGGCTGCCTCCCGAACCGCATCCTCCCTCTATTCCGGTAAGTCCGTCGCCTACACGAATTACCGACTCCTGAATGCCCGAACCCTGGGCGCCGCGATGTCGGATAGCGATGGCACCAGGGTTGTTTTTGCCTATGGTTATATCAATATTAATAAACATTTGATTCATCGAAACTGGCGGGGCCGGTTCATTGTGATTTTTCATGCTACGAGCCCAATAGTGCACAACGTACTTGGGGCGGGAAGCGTTTTCAAAGCCTCTTGACTTCGGTTTAAGATAAATTACGGGTCTTTTGCCTTGACGAGAGCCTATCAACAGGCATGGAAAATTTCGTGCGTTATAAATTTTGCTGTTCGAGCGTTTATAGTAGTTTTGAATACACTCAATTGTGTCACTGATCATGTAAGTACCTGAAGGGAAAAAGCATACCATTTGGTGATCCCGGGCAAATTTAATCGCCGCCTGAATCGACTCTGTTGAATCTTTGGCCCCAGTCGGGTCTGCAAAAAATGGTGCAGCGGTTATATCAACCAGACCGGAGGCGGCCAACTGCTGATTTCCTAGTTCGGTTGGTACCTTAAGGTTAATACCGTCGACCACCGGACCGTAAACTGTTTTGTGAATGAGTTCTTCTGGGATTTCACCACAACTGCTCTTTTGGCTAAATAGAAGAAAAAAAATAATGCCAAGTGCGACACATAGTTGACTGAGGTAGATTTTCAAAATTCAATCACTCATAACCATTCGGGTTTTGTGCCTGCCAGCGCCAGGCATCGGCGCACATATCTTCAAGGCCTCGGCTCGCCTCCCAGCCAATTTCGCGTTTGGCCTTGCCGGGGTCAGCGTAACAAGCAGCAATGTCGCCGGGACGCCGGGCAACAATTTCATATGGGAATTTGCGGCCTGATGCCTTTTCAAAGGATTTCACCATTTCCAGCACACTATAGCCTCGCCCAGTCCCCAGGTTGTAAATAACCACCCCAGGGTTTTCGACCAGTTTTTCAATGGGCTTAATGTGGCCCAGTGCTAAATCAACTACATGGATATAGTCACGCACCCCAGTACCGTCAGGCGTCGGATAGTCGTCACCGAACACCGACAATTTTTGCCTTTTCCCCGCTGCCACCTGAGCTACAAACGGCATCAAGTTGTTGGGGATACCGTTGGGGTCCTCACCAATACGTCCGCTGACATGGGCGCCAACCGGATTAAAATAGCGGAGTAAAGCAATATTCCAGGAGGCGTCTGCCCGGTGGAGGTCTTGCAGAATATATTCGATAAAGAGTTTCGTGTTCCCATAGGGGTTAGTGGCGGTCAGCGGAAACTCTTCGGTGATCGGCAGACTTACCGGTTCTCCGTAGACGGTGGCTGAAGAGCTGAAGACAAGGTTTTTTACCCCATAGGCAGCCATCATCTTGCAGAGAATCATGGTTCCGGTGAGATTGTTGGAGTAGTAGCGCATGGGCATGGACACCGATTCACCCACAGCCTTGAGACCGGCAAAATGGAGTACCGCGTCGAATTCATTTTGCATAAAAATGATATTGACTTCGTGTTCATCCAGGAGATCGACACGGTAGAGTTTTATCGTTTTCCCGGTGAGTTCTTCAACCCGTCGAAGAGACTCCCTCTTGCTGTTCGACAGATTATCGATGACCACTACCTCATAGCCGGCGTTAAGCAGTTCAAGACAGGTGTGGCTGCCGATATATCCAGCGCCTCCGGTAACAAGTATCTGTTTCATTGTCCTTCCTTCATGTTATGTATGATACAAAACGTTTAGACGAGCGGTTGGCCGGCGACCGCCTGCCGCATAAAAGGAAGGAGTTTCGCCTGTAGATCGGGCCAGTCCATGGCAAAGGCCAGATTGGCCATTTGAAATCCGGCCTTGTCACCGCAATCAAATCTGTTTCCTTCGAAGCGATAACCGAAGATCGGCTGATGCTGCAGAACCATGGCCATGGCGTCGGTCAGCTGAATCTCATTTCCCGCACCGACCTGCTTACGTTCAAGAAATTCAAAGATTTTCGGGGTAAGGATGTAGCGCCCGATAATCGCCAGATTGGAAGGCGCTTCCTCCGGCTCTGGCTTTTCAACAAGACCGTTAATACGCACCACACCGTTTAATTCTTCACCTGTATCAAGGATGCCGTAACGGGATGTTTCATTTTTGTCGACCTCAATCACGGCCACAATAGAGGCACGCAGCCGATCAAACTGCTGGATCATCTGGGCAAGAACCGGGACTTCAGCTTGGATAAGGTCATCAGCCAGAAGCACCGCAAAAGGTTCATCGCCGATGATATTTCTGGCACACCAGATAGCATGCCCCAAACCGAGCGGCTGATCTTGACGGGTATAGGTAATGGTTCCAGATTTTGGCACCAGATCTTTGATCTGTTGAAGCAGGTCGGTTTTGCCGCGCCGACGCAGGGTTTCTTCCAGAACCAGGGATCTATCAAAGTGATCCTCAAGAGCGCCTTTTCCCTTCCCGGTAACAAAGATGATTTCTTCTATGCCGGAAGCAAAGGCTTCTTCCACAGCGTATTGAATTATTGGTTTGTCGACTACCGGCAGCATCTCTTTTGGCATAGCCTTAGTCGCTGGCAAAAATCGTGTGCCGAGACCTGCAACAGGAAAAACTGCTTTTCGAATTTTCATACCCACTCCTTTTTGATTGTCACGAAGGTTGGGTATTTACCCCTTAATAATGAAGTTTTGGTTAGCGCTTAGTTTTTTTTTGATTAAGACAGAAACAATCATTGTTTTGGTTTTTATTAAGCCACATTAAGAATGGATTAAATGTTGGTTAACTCCATTAATTTTTGGTTAACTTGCTTGTTTTGCGCCTGCAATTGGGGTAGAGACGAGACTTTACTAAATAGGTAGAGACAAAAAATTATTCATAGAGAGCACAAGGCTTTTAAAGGGACTCATCGCAAATAAAGGTGCTATTATGGTAGACTCGCGGATTATTTCTATAGATCGAAATTATTCACAGTACATTACAGCCAGAGCAAATTTTCAACCCATCGTACTTAGAGTTATTACAAGGGTTCTTTGTGCTTTTGTTATAGCTGCTGTTCCACTGCACATTTCTGTCATTAATGCTCTTGCCAAAGATGCTGATTCCCCGTATTCCTGGGGAAAATGGGAGCAGGTGCCGTTGCCGGCTGCCGGCCCGGTACCTGCGAGGAGCTATTTTAGGCCGCCGCCTCAGCCCCAGGTGGCGCTTTCCGCAACCCACACTCCAACGCCTTTGACTGTGCCAAAGGCAGAACCGTCACCGACATTTCAGCCTGCCGGTTCAGTAGCTCCACAGCCAATAGCCCCACCGCCCAAAACCCAGTTCAACTTTACCAGATGACAAAACATATCGGGCCCATGCCTGGAGGAAAAACATGAAAGCAAAAATTACATTCTTATTACTTGGTCTCGGAACAGCAACATATCTTGCCAGCGCCTCCATTGTTTCAGCGGCAGCAACCTATGCCTCAAGCAGTGCCGCCATTAATTGGAGTTCTCTGCAAGTTCAGTCACCTGGAGCCGATATTACTTGGTACACTAATGATATTGCAACCCAGGGCAGCAGTTCAGAGGCGGCTTTTAATTATAGTTGGCAAGATACCTGGGCAACTCTGTCAGGTGCGGATAACCATTCCTTTCAGGAGACATTGGGTTATGGTTCATCATCGGCTGTTGTCCCGGTTTCAGGCGCCGCAGATCAAAGCGCCAGCGCTCTGGCTGATGCCAGTCGGCTTCTCGCCAGTGCAGCGGCCATGTCTGATGATGATAGCGCCTATTCCGCAGCAGCAGAGGCACGAAGATGGGGGATGTTTTGGATCAATTCCGGCGGACTTGTGACAATATCCTTCGACTATGACCTGTCAGTACAGGTAGCAACATCCGCAACTGGTGATGCCTATGCAAGAGCCCTGGCGGCGGGAGTTCTCCACTACAACTCAGGTCTCGATGGTGCTCAGTGGCAGTCGGAGGAACTTATCATCACCACTGACTCTTCTGAATCTAAAAACGGGACCTTAACCTTGAGCTATCAGTTCACTCCAGGTTCCTATGGTTTTTTGGAGGCTGGCGCCAGAACAGAAATCAGCGTAGACAATTTATCGGGTAATCTTCAGCCTGTACCCCTGCCTGGCGGGCTTGCCCTCCTGTTTACCGGGCTAATATCCTGCGTCGCCGTAGCCCCAAAGAAAAAAAATGAATCTGTTGTGGCAGGATGATCACTGGTCCGGCATGAAAATCATTTATACCACCGATAAGGTAATGGTCTGGCAATGGCCTTTGGCTTTGTGGATAGTAATTGCTCTATTTTTCTCTTTCCTTGCTCCACCGGCAAGCGAAGCAGCAGAACAGCTTTCCACTGATAAGGAGCAGGTGGAAAGCCTCTTTGCAGGAGGCATGTCGGCTCGGGAAGGCGGAGATAACGACTTTGCCGTTGAAGCGTTTATCGAAATATTAAATATCGATCCCACTATCAATCGGGCACGGCTTGAGCTGGCCCTGACGTATGCCAATATTTTTGAGTATGCCAAGGCCCTGGAACAGGCGGAAATTGTCCTGAAAGATCCTGGAACCCCTCCAAAGGTCAAAGCCTCAGTGCTGGCTTTTGTCGCACAGTTGGAGGCTGATAAGGTGAATCAAACCAAGACGAGCGACTGGCGGTTCCCCCTATCTTTTTCATATGTTTATGACAACAATATAAATATTGGCCCCAGTTCGGCTGTCATCCCCGGCATAGGTGAGCTTAACCCCAATCAGCTGCCCCAGTCAGACAGCGGCGTTGAGCTTTCCGCCGGAGTGAGCCATACGTTTCGAGGGGGTCAATACGTCCGTTCATCTTCAAAAAAACCAATTTTTTTAGTCTTGAGCGGCCTCAATTACTACAATCGCCATTATTTCAATGAGGATGTCTATGACGGTGATTATGACCTGGAGGTTATTTCCGTTCGAACATCTCCTGCCCTGGTTGTCCCTGGAAAGTGGAGAGCAAACCTTGATCTTCAGGCCGATATTCTCTATTACGGCGACATCAGACTGGGCAACTATTATACCATGATTCCGGCTTATACCTTGTATTTTGGAGAGGTACTTGAAGTGACCGGCGATGTGACCCTGTCAAAACGTATGTACGAACAGTCAACTGAAGCAGGCCGGGACAGCGATTATACCGCACCCAGACTGCATTTGAGATACTTAGGTCCAAATAATCGATACGCAATCCAGGGCATTTTTGAATATTTTGACGAAGAAGCCGATCTCTCACGTTTTTCCAACACCGGGACAAGCTTCTCTGTGGCAGGCGCACTGAATATCAGTAGAGAATTCTCAGCTTCGGTCTCCTACCTCAACAGAAAAACTAAGTACGACGGGTTGGAGCCCGGATTTCCTTCCCCCAGGGATGAAAACCAGGACCAGTTGAGTCTGGGCTTGAACTACACGTTTTCCGAAAACCTGCCAGCCTTTGCAAACTGGACCCTGGGGTACAATGTAACCTGGACCGGCAATCAATCCAATGTCGCAACCACTGATTATGACCGAACCTTTTACAACCTCTCTATGAGTCGGTCTTTCTAACGATTCAACTTTACGTACTTGGGTAATTTGCCATGTTGACCTTTAACAAACACCAGAACGGACTGATCGTCGAAGTCCCCGATTTTGACACCTGTGAGATCGTGCGTGCTCTGGCCCCGACCTCGGAGGAAATTGAATTCCTTGGCAATAAACTCAATATCCCGGAGGACTTCCTGGTGGCAGCCTTGGACCGTGATGAGCGGCCCCGTATCGAGGTCGACGAAGGCTGCCGGTTGTTGATCGTGCGTATACCGCACCACAGCGCCTCCTCAGACACCCCCTATGTCACCATTGCCCTGGCCTTTATTCTGACTCCTACTCATATTGTTTCCGTCTGTTCTGAGGAGTCGCTGTTGTGGCGTGATCTGCTGACAACCGGGCGCCGCCAACGCCTGCCGCCACCCGGAGAACGGGTCGCCTTTCTCTGTGCCATGTTCATGATGATTGCGCGCCAGTATCTCGTTTCGATCCGCAAGATCAAGGAAGAGGCGGACGCGGCGGAAGAGGCCATTTGCGGTTCCATGAAGAATGAGATGCTGATTCGTATGCTTCACCTGGAAAAATGCCTGGTCTTTTTCACCACATCGCTGCGGGCTAACGAGCCACTCTGGGATCGCTTTCGCAGAATCCACGGCCGTGAACTCACCGAGGACGAGTTGGACCTGGTTGATGATGTCAAAATCGAGTTCCGTCAAGCCCAGGATCTGGCCAAAATCTACAGCAACATCTTGAGCGGCATGATGAACGCCTTTGCCTCGGTTATCGCCAATAACCTCAACGTGGTGATGAAGCTATTGACCCTGATCACCATCATCCTGATGCTTCCTACGCTGATTGCCAGCATCTACGGAATGAACATCAAACTGCCTTGGCAGAGTTCGCCCCACGCCTTTCTGATCGTCATGCTCCTGTCAATCTCCCTGTCTGGTCTTGGTATCGCCGTTTTTGTCAGAAAAAAATGGTTTTAGGCCTTAATCTAAAATTCTACGATGAGCCAGTTTACACCTGTCCGGGAACTTATTGCGGCAGTTCTCAGGGTTTATTTTTTGTAGCGAGTTCTTTCTCAATAGCTTTCTGAAATCCCATCATGCTCAGGCTCTTGAGCTGTCTGCCGTTGACAAAAATGGTCGGGGTTCCATTGACTCCAGCTGTCTCACCATTTCTGATATCGGCCAGTATATGGTTGGAAATCTCCTCATCGGCTCTGTCCTTTTCGAAACGAGCGAGATCTAAGCCGATGGACTCCGCCAGGCTTTGTATCTTTTCTTCATTCAGTGAATCGTAGTTTTCCAGAAGAGCATCGTGCATTTGCCAGAATTTATTTTGCTTTCCCGCAGCAAAGGCGGCTTGGGCCGCAGGGCGGGCGAACTCATGATTTTTAAGTGGAAAACTTTTATATACCAGTTTGACTTCGGTGGGATATTTCTTGAGCACCTGCTCAAGTAAGGGATTAACCTTTGCACAATACAGTCATTGGAAATCGCTGAAAAGTGCCACTTCAACTGGTGCGTTTGGGGCACCTTTAAATGGAGAGTCTGCTGTGTCGATGTCCACAATATACTGAACAGCTGCAATCTCGATAGTGCCGGCCTCTGGATCAGACAGAAACAGGAGGTCACCATTGGCGTTACTTTGAATGCTGTGAACCCCCGACGAAACATTTAAGACACCCTTCGGCATTCCAGCCTCGAAAATTTCAATTTTCCCTGAATCGTTCAGGACAAAAAATAATTTACCGTCGTTTGACATCGCGGTATCTATGATGCGGCCCGATGGTTTCATGGTCAGCAGGACCTCGGAATCCACTTGCGTGTCGGCAAACCCAGAAAGTGGTGCCGTTAGCATACTGGCTACCAAGAACAGGCAAAGTTGCGCCAATTTTTTCTTCATAAAATCACCTCAATATATTTATCTTTTATGGTTGCAAGCTATTGCGCTCAACTAACTGTGAAAGAAAGAATGTACAGGTCTAGTATTAAGTAACAATTAATATTTGTTTAAGAATTGCACAAAAGCGGAGGGTATGAACCACATCGATACTGCTGGAAGGGTGAACAAGCAAGGTTGATAAAAACATGGAAGAATAGTCTCCCGAGCCTGACCATGGATGGCGGGCTCGGGAGATATATAAAAAGATCAATTTTTGGCTAGCGTGAAATCACTTTTTTTTAGCTGGGACAGCAGCCGCTGAAACCGCCTTGTCTTTGTCGCCGACTTTGGAGTCGGTAGCAGCTACTGCCTTTGCTCCTGCAGAGGTAGCGGGGTCGCTTTTCCCAGATTCTGTCTTCTCTTTCACTTTGGTTTCTTCGGTTTTCTCTTTCTGCTTCTCAGGTACTTTTTCTTCTTTTTTGGGCCCTGGAACCTTCGAGCCTATTTTTATTTGACCCGCAGCACACTCTTCTGAGACCCTCCAGGAAAGTTCCAGGGCGAATTTTGCCTTGTCTTTTTTGCTTTTTGCCTCAACCTTCACCGTAACAGATTCGGGCAGACTTAAAACGACAAATGCTTCTTCTTTCTGGACCACAACGTTTCCTTCTTGGAAACTTTTGGTGAGGTCTTCAAGGTACTTAATAACTTCTTTCAATTCCAACTGCTGGGTTTGAGCAATTTTGTTTGTTTCCATGTTTTTTCTCCTTGTCTAAAGTTTGGACAATGTTGTCTTCCATTTCTGTCCCTTGGTTTTGGCTAGATGCCGGTTTGGTTTTTGTTTTTAACGGCTGTCTTGTCGATCTGCTTTTCAGCAGGTGTTTTGATTGACGGCTCTTTTAGCGGTTCATTATCTTCTGTTTGCTCTCCCATTTTGACTGCCGCGAGATCCACACCGAGTTCAATGAATTTCTTCTCTGCTTTTTTTAGAAATTTTTCCAGTTCATTGTCGATGGCAGTTTCAACGTCAAGCTTCTTACCCATAAGCCTGGCACACTCCTTTGCCCTGTCAAGGCGAGTGACCAGGTCTATGTCCACATTAAAAATCACACGTTTTGTCTCTTTTTCGCTCTTAAATATACCCATTTCATCACCGCAATAAATAATTAATCAGTACACTTTTTGTACATTATACGTACATTGAAAACAATGTCAACACCTTACGTTGCTTCATATAAAATAATTATTCGCAATAAAAACAGTTCATTATCGCCTGTGAGTGGCAAATAGCTAACTGATTTAATGAAATTTTTTACTCTAACTGAAGATTAAAATGGTGGGATATTGAATAAAAAAAATGGAATAATAGCAGCAGACAAACTTACATTTTTGTTCGTATTGGTTATTTGTTGTACGAGTGGCGGACGTCTTCACCTTCAATTAAAAATACAAGCTGTTCAGCTATATTGACCGAGTGGTCGACAATCCGGTCAAAGGCCTTGATAATAAAAACGACATTGATGGCCTGTTCAATCGAATGCGTGTTGTCCATGTCATTTGAGTCATAGTAACATCCTTGTGGCCAAGCGCGCCTGAATCTCTTCCCAGAGAGCTATGTAAATTTCGGTCATGCGGGAATGAGGCTCAGAAAAAGGCAGCGGCAGGCGTGTAAGAGTCATTTTTTCGACACTAGCCCGGTAGGGAATAAAGGTTCGGCAGGCAAAGGTCTTCCCCTCTTCAACTATATTTTGGTGAATTGTCTTGCGCAAATCAACCATCGAATAAAAAGGAATAATCTGGAGCGCTGCCTGCTTGCCGTTAGCCAGATGGCTGCGGAAATGGTCCAGGGTCAATAATGACAATGGTGCGGGGATTAACGGCATAATAACTGCGTCCACTATATCGACAATAGTATCAATTAAGGAAGAGATGCTTGGCGGACAGTCAAAAATGATGTGCTGGTAGTGCTCACTGAGCTCACGAACGACCTTAGCAAGTTTTTCAGCTGATTTTTTTGAGTCGCTCAGGGCAATGTCCATGTGGCGCATAGCTAAATCAGCGGGCAAAAGATCAAGAAATTCCGAGTCTGTTGACTGAATGTGTTTAGCAATATCCTTTAATTTGCCCTTTAACAGTTTTTTCAGTTTAATCTCTGAGTGCGGGGAAACGTTTAAGAGATAGCCCGCTGCACCTTGGGGATCAAGATCCCACAGAAGTGTTTTCTCTCCTCTTTGGGCGGCAACAGCCGCGACGTTAACAGCTGTCGTCGTTTTACCGACTCCGCCTTTCATGTGATAGAAAGCAAGTACTGCCATTGCGTGCTCCTTTACAAAGTCCGGATAGAGCGCTTTGTTTTTTTCATGTGCATCTTTGATTAATTCATCTCTTTGGTGTCAACCAGCAACGGCGTTCTCTCTGGTGGCTCCTGGCATGATATCTTAAAGGGCTCAATATTTTTAGGAATTTCCTGCCAGAAGAGTTTTAAGGAAAAGCGCGACTTGCCTTTTTTACATTTTGCGCCTATTTCAAAAACTACTTGCTCAGGCATAGTAAGAACAACATGATTGTCGCCATGCTCCACTACAATTTTATTGGCCTTGAAACAGTTGATCAACTCTTCAAGATAGGCGATGGTATCACCGACAGTACCAATCTGTTTGCGAGTTACTTTGTTAGTTTTCATTGTCTTCACTTTTCTGATTAAAATCGCTGAAAACGTTTCATTGCCGACTAAACCAGCGACAGCAAAACGGGCAACAGCAGATGTTCGTCTATATATGGAGTGCTTTGATCACTTATTAACGGGGTGTCAATCACGGTTACGCCCAACGCCCTGACAGCCTCCAGATCAAGGCCGCCTGCATATTGACCATTTTTACTGTCGACAATAACAAAATTCAAGACATCACCGGGAGTACTATCTGGATTCCCATCCATAAGCTGGTTGAGTAAAAACCTGACCTGCCCCGCAAGATCATACCCGTAACACTCAGGGTCAACACCAGTGTTGGGTACATACACCTTGGGAGTCTTGTTTTGAATAATTTGTTCACAAACGCCGGTTGGCAACAGGTTGGCGATGATACTTGTAAAAAAGCTTCCCATGGGATAGCAAATAAGCTCAGCTGAACAAATAAGCTCCTTAATTTTTATCCGAATGTCTACGGCAACGGGCTGCGCAGTTTTAGGGTCATCAACGAGATAAAGGGAGACAATCTGGTCTGTAACTGGTTGAAATTTCTTGCCGGTCAATTTGTGTTGGCCGACAACGATCGTCCCGTTTTTTAATCTGGCAGCAAGATGCATATGCTTGTTGACTATTGGACGAACGACCCCTCTAGCCTCCACCAATTTTGAAAAAATAAATATGACCGGGTCTGGATGGCGCCGGTTCTCCAGGTAGCCGCCAGTGAGAATAAGATTGCCGATACTGGCGCCTTGCAGTTCAAAACTGTCCGGCATGCGTTTTTGAAACGAGTACAGGTGATTTCTAATTATCTTCCGCAAGGGGTCGGGCACATGTTTGACCAGGGGATGACTCCCGTTAACCATTCTGTCAAGCTCGTGACAGAGAGTGGCGTTGTCCTCTTCCATTGGTAAACGATGGGTAAAGAGCTGATAAATTTCAGGGTTACCGTGCAGGGTTTGATCCGCCAGATCCATTAACCGGGCGCGCAGGTCGCCTATTGCCAGCATATTAAAAGCCTTGCGCAGGACAGCCGAACTGCCTCCGGAATCAAATGCGGTGATGAGGTGAATTGAGTTGTGTGTGTAGCGGATAATGTGGCGGCTGAGTTTTCGTAAGGCCGAACCGCCGCTGAAAAAAAGTATTCTTGGGCCCAGTTCCGGTGAGCTGGCAAAGCGGGCAAGCTTTACCGGGTTAGGTATTGTTACTTCACGCTGTATGGTGACTCGAAGGCTCATAACACTCACAGGTAAATAGTCGGCATCACTTCCCAGGAAAGCGATATGCCTTTGTTATCGGGCACTCAGATTATTTTTCCGCTCTCTAAAAATTGCAGGCACTTTAAGGCCGCCAGGTCAAAATTTACAGGTCCGCTGGCTTCGAAAACGGTTATTCTCCTGAGGTGCTCAAGGTACTCATCCTGACTTGCATCGAGAGCTGTGTCCTTTTGGTAAGGCAGATAAAAGAGACCGGTGGACTTCATAAAGGCGGAGAGTAAATCGGGGCGCTCATCCAAGGAAACCGTTCGGAACGAAAAATCGTCGGTGCTCTCCCTGTTCCAGTTCAGGATAAGAAGCCCGTGCATCGGTGATTCGATAATAAAACGGTTCTTGCCGAAACAGGCATCAATATCAACATCGTATTTATGTTCCAGCATCCAGAGTTGATCTAGCGGCAGCTCAGCAAACTGCCGTCTCTCCTCTTCAGGGATTGTGACCGTAAGATCCGGGTTATTGAGAACTGTACCTGGGTTAACCCTGGGGAGTTTAGCAACTCCGGCCATCAGCAGGTCAGCACCTGATTTATTGACGAGGAGCCGGTCATTGCTGACAAAGGAAGTCCCTTTGCTCATAAGGTGCAAGGCCAGGGTTGATTTCCCCATGCCGGAAAAACCTGCCAGCGCCAGGCCGCGACCTTTATGCTGCACACCGGCGGCATGACCGAGAATTGCGCCCTGCTGCAGCTTCCACTCAATAAATCGGTTGTTAATAAAGTTGATTACCTGATTGGGGTTTTTCAGACAGGGGCCCACGGCCAGATTATCACCCTGGCCGAAAATAAACTGCATACCCGTGAGACGCTTATGGACGATACGGCCGCCGTCAATGTCACAGAACTCCTCTTTGATCTTGGCCTTTCCAGGGTCTGGCTGCTTGACTGAATAGGAGTAATTGAGCTGACGGCCGGCCTCGTGGACGGTGATAACTATTTGAGGATCGGTCGGGCCAGCGATAAACGGCTTAAAGTATTGCCGCAAAACACGGTTAAGCTCTTCGCTGTTAAGCCCCACATTGATAGTGCAGCCGCCGAAAGCAAGATAAAGCTGGTGCGATGCCGGAAACGTGTGACGTATTTCGGATGTAAGTTGCAGGCGCTCAGTAATTATTTCAGACATGATCTATTGTTTCCATTACATAATCCACCAAAAGAGAAGCCGGATCAAAATCGCTGGTTGTGGTGATGCCGCGAAATCCGCCAAAGGCCGAGACTTCAAAAACCACCGGTCCGTTCGCCGTCTCGACCACATCGACACAGGTAAAGTCAAGACCGAAGAGGCTTTGCGCCTTTGCTGCCAATTGAATTAAAGATGGGTGGGGAGTGTAGGCCTCATATTTACCCCCGGAGGTTGTTGTCGTATTCCAGGATGTTCCTGTATTGCAGCGGGCATAGGTGGTAAGGTATTTCCCGCCCAGAAAAACAACTCCTAAATCACGGCCGCCCAAATCAATTTTTTTCTGAATATACATGAAGGTATTTTTCTCTTTAAAGGCTGCAATCTGTGAGGCCGCATCCGGGACGTCACTGATGACCTCCATGCCCCTTGCCTTAGAAGAATAGAGAGGCTTAAAGACAGCTTTACCGTATTTCCTGACAGCAGTGAGAGCACAATCCGTATCTTCGGTAATGGTTGTCGGCGGCATGGGGATGCCGGCGCTACGCAAGGTTACCGTGCAACTTAAACGATCTAAAACCCGCAAGATTTTGTCGGGCGCCGAAAATATTGCCAGCCCCTTTTCATGGAGGAAGCGCAAAACCTCCAAGCGATCCAAAAGATCAGGCGAATATCGTGCTCCGATCTTTTTTATTAGCAGACCATCAAGCGTTGACAATTCGATATCATTAAACCAGACTTCACCAGTATCCAGATCCAGTGTGGTTTTTTCCATGTCAATCAACAGACGGAATCCGGTTTTAGCCGCAATTGTGTCGGCCAACATTTCAGAGGACCACCCGCCGGTAGTTCCAACAACTCCAAGCTTCATATTCTCACCATATATCGATAGTCAAATAAATTATTTTTAAATTATTAAGACAGCAGCAATACAGTTTATGAGTAGTAGAGAACATCTTCATTAAGATGAAACTCCTCCAATGGGCGTCCGTCATGAGCAATCAATTTTTCAAGCAGGTAGCGGCCGCGGCAGAACATAACTTGAGCAAATTCGTCCCGCAACT
The DNA here is from genome assembly GCA_015231515.1 of Desulfobulbaceae bacterium. Classification (NCBI taxonomy): domain Bacteria; kingdom Pseudomonadati; phylum Thermodesulfobacteriota; class Desulfobulbia; order Desulfobulbales; family Desulfobulbaceae; species Desulfobulbaceae bacterium. The sequence continues at coordinate 6,758 of JADGBM010000030.1, read as the reverse complement.
CAAAGCGTGTTGAAGTAAAAAATGATCTGCTCAAGGCGAGGGACAAGCGCACATCGAACAGTTTGTCATCATATTGGCTTGCCATGAATTGGCCAAGCTGATAGATAAGGCTGATAACCCAGTTGTTTTTCAACCGCAGCGACTCTTCAAATATTGGCAGCCGAAAGAAGGAAACCATCAGCACTGAAAGATCCTGCAGATAATCGCCCTGTCGAGAACGATGCACATCGATGAAGTGAAGCTTGTTTGTCAGTGGATTGTAAACCAGGTTGTTGGCGTTACAGTCACCATGCAGATAGACAGAAAATGGAGCAACTATCTGCTTTTCTATTCTGCCGGCCCGGGAGATCATTTCCATCGTCGAGAGAATCTCTTTTCCCCCTATTTTTTGCCCGGCCTGGAATAGGTTTGGATGTACCTCCCGAATGTCCTCCAGCCGTGAAACAAGCTGATCGATATAGTTTGTCTGGATTGGCCGATCAATTTTAGTTTTTGACCATATATCAATCAGCAGGCAGTCGACGCCTGTAAGAATTCCCCCCAGCAGGTCGTCGTCACAATTCAGCAAGGCCTCCTCAAGGGTGAATCCGGAAAGATACTCCACCAGAAGTGCCGCCTTATCGCCTTCTTGATGATAACTGATGATCTTTGGCGCCAACCCGGGGAACAGCCTGTCCCAGTGTTCAAGGCTTGATTTTTCCGCATTGATTTTGTCTGGATCGCCACCTTTATAAATGGAGTTTTTGACTTTTTCGGCACTCTCCGGGTCAGGCACCCCGACTTTGCTTATCTGGCAGCCGGACCTGGTCCCCCAGAAAGCATCGTAGTAAATTTTGGAAACCGACCCTGAAACCCCTGATTTCTCGAGGGTTTTTTGCAGCGTAAGGTATTGAGAAATTTTGACTTTTTCGCCGATTATCACAAACAGCAAGGCTTCACCGATATTCAAAAGGGCGTCGCCGATTCGCTCCAGGTAGCGGATTATAAAGAGAATGGTAATTTGGTCGTCAACAGCCTCACCGGCCCGAAGTCTGTTTCTGATTAAATCAAAATCACTTTTGTATTTGCGATCAAGATTGAGTTCAGCATGACAGATTGTCAAAGCGTCGGTAAGATCGTGAGATTCAATAACAGGCAGGATCATGGGAAAGCATTTGCGGATTTCAGCAAAATACTCCTTGAAATTAAACTGCTGCAGAACCGCTAAATCCTTGATGTGGCCAACCTGGCGACCGATATTAACGCAATAGTCACCGATACGCTCCAAGTTTACACAAATGGTATATTTGGCGCGAACGACGTGGGCTTCGGTCTTTCTTTTTTGTCCCTGTTGACTGTGTATCTGAGCGAATGATTCATTTTCAATGATCGATTTCAGATTGTCAATGTAGTCATCCCGGGATTCGATCTTTTCGAGAATCTTGGAATTCTGATTGGCCAGAAATAGCTGAATGTTGTCAACTTGGCCGGTTATTTCCAGAACAAGGAATTGGAAATTCTCAGCAAGGATGTTGATAGATTGCATATATTAGATACTGGAAATAGCCATATTCTGGGCCGAGAGTTTTTTGCGCTCTTCTGTCCAGGCTAATTTAATACTGATGCGATTCTTTGTTTCCTTTTTTTTCGCTTTAATCGTCAGCTTCATCAGGCCGTTGGGATTGAGTACGATCTCTTCTTGCTCTGTAGAAAAGATGATCCTTTTATTATCAATACCCTTCACAAGGGCTTCCAGGTACCCTTTGATACTCTCACAGTCCTGCAGCGACTCGAAATCAAATTTATTCTCTGCCATCTTGTCTTCCTCTTGAGTTTATTATTGTATTTTGCCTTCCGAATTTATTCCTCTGGAAAGGCGTAGCTAGCCGTCCAACCGTGCCCGGTAATCATCAATGACCTGAGCTCTGCTTATCCCGGCAACAATCAGTTTTTTCTGAATCCCCGGATCCTGCCATAAAGGCTGGTTGCCAATCTCTCTCAGGCTTTTGACCTGGTCCTGTTCTTCACCCGGGCGGGTTTTTTCATCCATATGGGTGTCATCGCCCATGAATATAAGAATTTGGCGCTGCGAGAATCCGGCCCGGCGATTCTTGTCGATAACTACCTGAAGAAGAAACTTGGTGTATTCAAGTGATTGGGGGTTCCAGACCTCGTAACCGTCAACATCGTATTCCGCCAGGAGGATGGGCCAGAACTGTTCCGGATGGGGAATCACGATACCGGCACCAATGGCCCGGGCCTCCTCGATAATTTCTGAGGTTCGGTAAAAATATTCGAGGGGGAATTTTGCTTTAACTTTTTCCTTAACTGCCTTGATATAAAACTGGAGGTGATTGATGAACTTGTCGCCATATTCTGGGCGCATGCAGTCGAAATAATTCCTTATCAGCTTGTTTTTAATCATTGCCGGGGCGAGAGAGGTGTAATATTTGTCAATGAGTGTTTCGATTTTGCGGACATGCTCACGCACAAAAAAAATCAGCTCCTCTTCGGCGCCGGTTTCCTGGGCGGCAGACTCGATGTGAGGCAGCACTGGTTTGACAATGGTTCGGATATAATCAAAAAGCTGTGAGGATCTATACTTAAAGGTATGATTGAGAGCATTTTCCAGAACTCCGGCCTTTGATCTTTTTTCATCAGCAAAATGCAGCAAGAGTTGCACTTTGCGCTGGAATCCCCTGGAATAGCAGTCTACTTCAACGCCCGTATATCCCTGCCGACTGGTCAGCATGTTGTGCTGAGTCGGAATGATGAGTTCATTTGTGCAATTGGGATAAAGATGCTTAAGCCTCTGGTCGATAAGCGCCATGGGTACGGACTCAGGATGCCAATGGACGGCAAGCACCTCAGTCTGACGAGGATGGGTATCGGGCGGGTCGGTAATCTGGTTTTGCTGTTCCTGGGAAAGAGCAGTAGAGGTGATTTTAAGAAATCGCTGTTCATCTTCCTCGTGTATCACATCGCCACTTGGCATGTTACCCGAATTGAATAAGGGCCTGCCTATTTTGCCTTTAATGAGCTCCATTTTATTCTCTTCTCGTGATTGTCCAGCCGCTATTTATATTGGCCGTGACACTCTTCTTTTAATTTTGTGAGGAGTGTAAATTTGTCACTCAATTCTTCGAGTTTGCCGCTTTCAAATGCGGAGCTGAATTCGCGGCAGGCGGCGGTATATCGTTCGTAGAACTCATCGCCACGACCAGGGTAAGTCACCATGACCTCCGAATCATCAAGAAATTGGCCGACAGTCGTGTCGTTGGGGATCTCTCCGGCCAGAAGACTGTTTCCTATCGATTTAAAAGCGCCTTTCATCCGTTTTTTCAGGTACTTGTAGGGAGGCCTGCCACTGCCAACGGTTGTCCCGGTTTGAACGCCTGGAGCATCAAGCAGGTCTGGGTATTTGGCTTTTATTTTGAGGGTAAATTGATCACCACCCTTTTTTATTTCGATTGCAATTTTTTTGGCGGTGTTAAGATCAATTCCATAATCCTCAAGCTCAGGGCTGACCCCTTCAATAGAGTTGGCTATGGCTCTAAAAAAACTTGTTACATCAGCGGCACTAACCGTTCTTTCGAATTTAATTTCTCTGGACCCCATGATGACCTTCCCCTCTATAATTGTATTGAAAGCGATACAACGCCTCTGTCTGTCATGTTAAAAAACAGAACAATTTCAGAATGACCAGTAACCTTTTTACAGGATGATTGTTAAGCTAAGATTAAATTTTGGTTAAGATTTAAGGGATTGAAGGTTTCTGGAGATTAAGTCGGCCAGGATTGGAACTATTTTTTATATTCTTTGCCTGGACAGGCGCGCCTATATATACATAGATTTTTCCAACAGCGTGTTGGAATGGGTTGAAAAGGTGAAATGATCATGCCCGGCAATACACCCTTGCAGGATTGCATGTTCGATCAGTTCTTCGATGACCACATAACCTTGAGCTTCACCAGCTATTTTGAAATCACTTATGACCGGCTCAGTCCCATGAATACATTCGGTTTCCTGTTTGCAAATGCCAAAGGCTGCGATAATTTCAAGTTGATATTCAACGACATAAAAATCATAGCCAGGTTTTGTGAGCGAACTATTCAGTAAACCGGTTATTTCGGCTACACTCAGAGTTTTTCCATGCTTTAGGGCATATCTTTCCTTTGGGACGTATAGGATAAAGAGACCCAAAAAGTCACTATCCTGTGCTGGCCTTATAATCATTTCGTTATTCATCTTGATGGTCTCCCTGATATGACTTGCATATCTCTGTGGAACTTCCTGGTGAATGGTGATTTCAACAAATACCAGCCTGTTATTGCTGGAGAGTTATGATTGTTTTTGGGGTGCCGGGCAGCCCATGCCTCCCCTCATAGCGACAGAGCACTGAATTTTTTTCCTGGAACCAATAAGAGCTGTGCCAAAAATTTGCCCAAAGTCCAACAGGACGAATTTCAATGCGGCGGGCAGAGCTGCTGCACCCTGCTGGAGAAGAGGACTCCATGCGGGTGGCATTTAATTTGATGACGTCAAGGTTGTCGGACCGGACAAACCAGAAGGTCTCGGTTTCATTTTTTGAAGTGAGGAGCGGGCGGAGTGAAAAAGAAAGTGCCTGATACCAAGGGCTGTCATCTAACTCTTCTCTTTTGTTAATCGTATGAGAATCTATCGTGCTTTCTATGACAAGGGTGTTGCCCTCTCGTTTTACTTTGAGGCTATTATCGTTATCTTTCTTGTCAATCCATTCCCGTGTCTCCCCTGTTGGTGTACATTGAGTATAAAAAATTTCATCCTCCTGGGAAGAGTTAATAACTATTTGATTCTGCGCCTGGGTAAGCTGCCAGTCAAACCAGATTTCTTTCTCGCCGGTTTTTTCGATGTAAGAATAGCGTTCTTTCGCCCAGGTCACAGTTCTCCAGCCCGGGAGGAACGAGATGCTAAACAGCAGAAACAAACAGAGCAGAGTGCGCATCATTTTCGGGAACTGGTGGTCCCGTTAGTTATGACTTCGGCATTTCGTACCCATTCCTCCCAGATAGGCAGCCACTGACCCAAATTCCTGTTTTTTTCAGGCACCTTGAAAATCACATCCGGATAACCTTGGGGTCTCTCATGAATTGCTATGACCTGACGAACCTCACCCCGCAATTTGTAAACCGCTCCAACTTTTGATAGTCTCGCAAAAAGCCGCTCGACATCCCCGGCTCGCTCTGTAACTAGTTGATTTAATTGAGTGGCGCTGAACCTTTTTTGACTTTTTGCGAGTTTGTCAACTTTTGGCAAAATCATCTCTTCCATAGCAGTCCTCTTGTTTGAATTAACTGAAGAGCCCTCAACAATTTTTAATCAAGTTACCAACCCAAAATTAAGATGAAGTTTTTGTCTTGTTAAAATTTAAATAAGTTTACTCGTTTCAAATTTTAACAACCCTTTAACGCAACATTAACCATATCCTAACAAACCACTTTTACAGTGCGATCGTGATAAACCTTTGAAATCTCGGAAGCACCAAAATAATCGACTAGAGCCTGGTCTTTCTGGCTGTAGTCGATCCAGACCAATTGCTGTTCTCTTAAAAGGATATAAAAATGAAAGGAAAACTTATTCTCAGCGTCGAAGATGAAGAGGATATTCAGCAGCTTGTCAGTTATAATCTGATGAAGGCCGGTTACCAGGTGATCTGCGCTGAATCAGGCGAAGAGGCCCTTGAAAAATTAGGCACTGAAAAACCGGACTTGATCATTCTTGATCTTATGCTTCCAGGTATGAATGGTCTGGAGGTATGCAAACATATAAAAAAAACAGATTCCCTCAAAAATATTCCTGTCGTTATGCTCACCGCCAAGAGTGAAGAGGTCGATATCATTACCGGTTTGGAAATCGGAGCTGATGACTACATAACAAAACCGTTTAGCCCTAAGATCTTGATCGCTCGGATAAAAAATGCTTTGAGGCGTCGCGCAGAAGAAAAAACCAAAGAAAAAGATATCAGTGAAGATAGTATTGTCGTCCGGGGAGCCATCGTAATGGATCCAGGCCGGTTTGAAACAAAGGTCAACGGTCAGACGGTGTCGTTAACCTTGACAGAGTTCAGTATCCTTAAAATATTGGTACGGCGTCCGGGTTGGGTTTTCAGCCGGGAACAGATCATCGACTCGGTTCGAGGCTTTGATTACTCGGTAACGCCGCGGGCGGTTGATGTTCACATATTTTCACTACGCAAGAAACTTGGACCGGCTGGTATGCAGATTGAGGCGGTTCGAGGGATTGGTTACCGCTTTAAGGAAGATGCATAAAGTATTTAATTAGTGCAATCATCATAAAACAGCTGATTCAACATTTTACCCATCAAAATCTTCGGGCAGAACTCGATGGCGGGGTAACCTGATCATAAAAGTTGTCCCTTTTTTTACTGTGCTCCGAACCCCAACTCTTCCATGATGGGCCATTACAATGTGTTTGACAATGGCAAGCCCTAACCCCGTGCCTCCCAGTTTTCGGCTTCTCGCCTTGTCACTTCGATAGAATCGTTCAAACAGTCGGGGGAGATGCTTTTCATCGATACCTATTCCAAAATCTTCTACTTCAATCAATATGGTTCTGGGGTTTTCTTCAATGGCTCTGACCAGGACCTTGCTGCCGGCTTCAGTGTATTTTATCGCATTAACAATCAGGTTGGATAGCGCCTGCTCCATCAAATGGCTATTCATTGGAGCTCTGATTGCACCATCGCACTTCAAAAGAATCTGGATATTTTTTTCCCTTGC
>JADGBM010000029.1 GCA_015231515.1 Desulfobulbaceae bacterium | reverse complement strand
GGACGGCCGTTAGGATGGCGGAAAGAGAGAGTTTAATTTTACTCTGACCCTAATTAACTTTGACCCTAATTAACTTACCCTAATTAACTTATTGTTGAACCAATGTTCGGCCAGATAAAGAATGCCGGGTTTCGAGGCTTCAGCGTCAGAGGACATGAAAAAACAAGTGGAGAATTCTCCCTTGTATGTACTGTCCATAACATCAAAAAGATTATGAAATCGTTAGCAAAGGCAGTAGTACGCCTTGCATACAGGAAACTGGCCACCAATATGGGATAAAATGGCACTAAAAGGTTTGAAAGTCGCCAAAACCTTAAAGAGTATGCATATTTATAGGAATAATTATCAATAGCATCTTGATTTTGTTCCTGTTGGGGAAATTTTACGGGAAAATCAAAACAGAGGGTGTATTAGTTACAAGGAATATTGCTGATTTCGAAAAATCAAAACTTCCTACCTTTAGCCCTGTAGACCTGATTAACAGCTTAGAATCATTGAAAAAATAAAATTGCCAATCGGGCACTTCAGCGGACGTCGTGAACATATGCGGCCTGACGGACAAGTTCTGGTGGCGCCACATGTCGACCTTTACATTAAGCCTTACTTCACGCTTAAAATTGCCTCAAGCTGGACCGGATCATTTGTCGGAGGCTGGCAGGCCAACTCTTTACAGATGTAGGCGGTGGCTTTACCATCAACCATCGTCATGGCTTCCCAATAGTCAGGCAACTTCTGTAGTGCTGCCGGGAACTCCTTGCCGCCAGCAGAAAGCAACACTTTATTGGGCAGAAAATAAGTCGCAACCGTCTTTTGCATGACCTTGGTATCCAACGCCTCCAGATTGCCTGCAATAATAATCTGCAGCGGCTTACTCTCCATGAAATCAACCGCCGCCAGCATCTGCGGCATGGCTGATGCGCCAGCCTTCAACACCCCCGAAAATGAACGGACAGCCTTTTCAGCGATCTCAGTGTATTTGCTGTCAAAAATCTGCCCCAACCTCAAAAGGTTAAGAGCTGAAACTGAATTCCCGGCAGGTTCAGCACCATCATAATCAGTCTTCATCTTTAAAATAACGCTGGAGTCAACCCCAGAGCTCTCAAAAAATCCCCCGGCAGCATTGTCTGCAAACTGTTCCAGCTGCGTCTCAGTCAACATCTTGGCAAGAACCAGCCATTGCGGGTTAAAAGTCGCTTCATACAGATCAATAAAGCCCTGGCAGACAAAGGCATAATCGTCAAGCTGTCCGGCAATACCTGCCTCGCCATCACGATATCTGTGAAATATCTGCTTAGTGGCAATGTTAATCATGGTGTTCTGAAGAAATTTGGCAGCCTTATTGGCAGCCTCAAGGTAGTGCTGGTTATCCAAAATAACAGCACCTTTGGCCAGGGCGCTGACCATCAACCCGTTCCAACTGGCTAGGATTTTATCGTCAAGGTGCGGATGCGGTCGCTGGTTCCTCTTCTGATCGAGCAGCACCTTGGCATCGTTTAAAAGTGTAGCAGTTTCAATTTCGGATAAAGCAAATTTCGTGGCCGTCTGGGATTGAGTGTGCGCTGCAAACAATACATTTTTGACGCCAAAATCGCCATGCGGGTCATCAAGAGTGTTTCCTTCAGGCAAAACCCCATAACGATACGAAAAGACCCGTGCTGACACTGGCGACAATGTTGCGCTAATCTCATCGTGCGACCAAAGATAAAAGGCACCTTCACTTTTCACCTCAGGGTTCTCAGGCACAGGGCTGTCCGCATCGAGCGCTGAATAAAACGCTCCATCAGCACTCGTCATCTCTCTTAATACAAAATCAATGGTATCTGTGGCAAGATCAGCAAAAAAGGAGTCTTTTGAAATTTGATAGGCTTCCAAGGCGGATACAGCCAGCAAGGCCTGGTCATACAACATCTTTTCAAAATGAGGAACCCGCCAGTAACGATCCACCGAATAACGATGAAAGCCGCCGCCCAGATGATCATACATGCCACCATGAGCCATATTTCTTATGGTCTCCAGCCCCATATCAATCAACCGTTGGTCGTTGTTTTTTTGCCCATGCCGAAACAAAAAGCTAAAGACAACTGGTCGCGGGAACTTCGGAGAACTGCCGAATCCACCATACTCGCTGTCATAACTCCCTTTGAATTGCCGGGCGGCCTCAATCGCAAAATCATTTAGAACATACCCTTCGACCGGAGCTCTATTTTCCAGCTCCGAAAGCTGTTTGACAATAGAACCAGCCTTATCAACAATTGTCTTTTTATCTAACTGCCAGGCATTATGTATAGAGTTAAGCAGTTCCGGCAAACCGGGCCTGCCATATTTGGGTTCCGGCGGGAAATATGTGCCGGCGTAAAAAGGTAAGAGTTCAGGGGTTAAAAAAACAGACATTGGCCAACCGCCGCTGCCTGCCATAGCCTGTGTAACAGCCATATAGACCTGATCCAGGTCTGGACGTTCCTCTCTATCAACCTTTATGGAGATAAAATATTTATTTAAAATGGCGGCAATTTCAGGATTTTCAAAGGACTCTTTTTCCATGACATGGCACCAGTGACAGGTCGAATAACCAATTGAGAGAAAGATCGGCTTATCATCCTTTACTGCAATGCTAAAGGCCTCTTCCCCCCAGGGATGCCAGTGCACAGGATTAAAGGCATGTTGGAGAAGATACGGACTTTTTTCACTGATTAACTTGTTTGGCAGATGCCCTTTCTCTATTTCGCTGGCGACAAAATGTTCAATTGTATTCGCCCTATCAACAATTAGCCGCTCCATACCTGAGGCCCTCCCAAGGCTGTTAAACAACAAAAATTCTAGAATAATACCAAGCATCGACGACCAAAACACAGCACCAATTGTATTTTTATAACGCATCACATTCCCCTTTGCTTAACAAAAGATTAATCATTTCGGAGAGATAGTAAACGTAAAAAAACGCATCAGCCTGTATTTCCTTAAAGTTTTCTTAAATTCATACAAAAAACTTGATAGGCGTACCACACTGTGGTATTATCGCGAGTTAGTAATTTCAGTATGCGTTTACAGATAAAAAGTCAGGCAAAATTCTGCGCCAATTGTGCATCGCCACAAAAACCTTACGTATTTTAATATACCGGGGGAGACATGGATTTTACGGAGTTTCTGAAAATAAGGAAAACGTTACTCAAGACCCAAAAGCAGATGGCCGAACTTCTTGGCGTTTCCATTAAGGCAATCCACAGCTATGAACAGGGATGGCGCAAAATACCGGCACATATTGAGCGTCAGATATTCTTTTTACTTTCCCGCTTGCGTACTGACGAGAAAAATCTTAAACCATGCTGGGTAATAAAAAAATGTCCACCCCATCGTAAGAAAAACTGTCCAGCCTGGGAGTATCAGGCCGGTAAACTTTGTTGGTTTATCAATGGCACAATCTGTGAGTGTCAGGTCAAAAAGAGCTGGAAAGAAAAAATGACAATTTGCAGAGAGTGCGAAGTATTATCCTCGTTGATTGACCCGAAAGTTGATTAACTTCCCTAAAAAAATTGCTCTGAGCACCGATTACAGGCTATAATTTTTGTTAATTTGAATTTTTCCAATACCATGCAGGAGACTAACAATGGGTAACTACGGTTTTAACACAAAAGCACTCCACAGTGGCTACACACCCGATCCTATTACAAGAGCTCGCGCAGTCCCGATTCACCAAACAACCGCCTACACCTTTTCGTCAACTGAGCAGGCGGCCAATCTCTTTGCCCTAAAGGGGCCTGATTTCCCTGGTGAGATCTACAACCGCTTTACCAATCCAACCTATGAGACCCTTGAGACACGCATCACCGATCTCGAAGGCGGACTGGCAGCAGCTTCGCTCTCATCCGGTCAAGCCGCCACCTTTATGTCGATCCTGACGATTGCCAACAGTGGAGATAACATAGTTGCCTCCAAGACCATTTACGGCGGCACGTTCACCTTATTTGATCTTACATTTCCTAAAAAATTCGGTATTAATGTGCGGTTTGTCGATCCCACACCAGAAAATTTCAGCAAGGCGATCGATGGCAAGACCAAGGCTATCTTTGCAGAAACCATTGGCAACCCTAAATTAAATGTTCTTGATATCGAAGGCGTTTCAGGTGCGGCCCACGAAGCCGGCATTCCATTGATTATCGACAACACCTTTGCCACTCCATACCTGTGCCAGCCCTTTTCCCATGGCGCCGACATTATCATGCATTCTGCTACTAAATGGATATGCGGGCACGGGACATCCGTCGGCGGCCTCGTTGTCGACTCCGGCAAAACTAACTGGGGCACCGGTAAGTTCCCCGAGTTAAGTGAAGACGACCCCTCATACCGGGGAGGGCTAAACTACCTCAAAGAGTTTGGTCAGTTGGCTTATATTGTAAAACTTAAATCTCGGTTCACACGTGATCTCGGGCCCACCATGAGTCCATTTAATGCCTTTTTGTTTTTGCAGGGGCTTGAAACCCTTGCCCTGCGTATGGAACGGCACAGTGAAAATGCCTTAGCCGTGGCCAGATTTCTTGAGAACCACCCAAAGGTCAATAAGGTTATCTACCCGGGACTGCCAGACCACCCCACCTACCAGTTCGCTCAAAAATATCTGCAAAATGGCTTTGGCGGCATGGTTGGCTTTGGTATCAACGGCGGGGTTAGTGCAGGCCAGAAATTTATCGATTCCCTTGGACTATTTTCACACGTGGCCAATGTCGGCGATGCAAAATCTCTTGCCATTCACCCCGCCAGTACCACGCACTCGCAACTCAGCCATGAACAACAGGCCGAAGCGGGTGTCACTGACGATTTTATTCGGCTTTCCGTTGGAATCGAAAACATTGAGGATATCCTTGCCGACTTGGATCAGGCCCTTGGCAAGGCATAATAAACTGAGTATCGGTTCACCTGTTGCTATTACGCTCATATTCTGACTTAATCGAACCCCACTAAAAATGACTTCCGAATCGATTGGCCTGGTCAACACACAGTTCTTCACCCTGCCCACCGCTCTCACCCTTGAGAGCGGTGAAACTCTGGGACACGTAACTCTGGCCTATGAAACATATGGCACCCTAAATCCAGAGAAAAACAATGCCATACTGTTATGCCATGCCCTTTCCGGTGATGCCCATGCCGCCGGCTATCATGAGAACTCCGAAAAACCCGGCTGGTGGGAGATCATGGTCGGTCCAGGCAAGGCTATCAACACCGACAGATTCTTTGTAATCTGTACAAACATTATTGGCAGTTGCATGGGCTCGACAGGCCCATCCTCAGTTAACCATGCCAGCCAAAAGCCCTATGGCCTTACTTTTCCGGTTGTTACTATCGGCGACATGGTCAAAGCCCAGAAGGCGCTGATTGATTTTTTTGGCATCACAAAGCTGCTCTCTGTCATCGGTGGGTCAATCGGCGGCATGCAAACTCTTGAGTGGAGTGTTCGTTATCCGGAGATGGTTTTTAGTGCTGTGCCTTTAGCCACCGCCCAGCGCCACTCAGCACTTGCCATCGCCTTTAACGAAGTCTCCAGACAGTCGATAATGGCAGACCCAAACTGGAACCATGGCGATTATTACGGATGCAAAAAACCGGATCTCGGCCTTGCCGTTGCCAGAATGATAGGCCATATCACCTATCTCTCTGACGAGTCAATGCGAAATAAGTTTGGTCGCCGCCTGCAAAACAAAAAAGACTTATCCTTTAATTTTGATGCGGATTTCCAGGTTGAAAGCTATCTCCGTTACCAGGGCATCAAGTTTGTCGAACGTTTCGATGCAAACTCATTTCTTTACATAACCAAGGCCGCCGACTATTTTGACATGACCTTACCACCCAAGGATGGTGTCCCCTGCTTTGCAAAATCAAAGGCTAGATACCTGGTTGTATCATTTACCTCTGACTGGCTCTATCCCACCAGAAAATCCAAGGCTATGGTCAAACGCATGAAAAAGCACAGTATCGATGTCAGCTTCTGCGAAATTGAGGCACAATGGGGGCACGATGCATTCCTTTTACCTAATCAGCGTTTAAGCTCCCTGCTGAAGGGTTTTCTCGAGCGAATGACCCTGGAGTTCTGTTAATTATGCGCTTTGACCTTGAGGTAATTGCTTCCTGGATTGAGCCGGGAGCCAGGGTTCTAGATCTCGGCTGTGGCGAGGGTGATCTTCTTTATTTTCTTAAAAAAGAGAAAAAGGTCCTTTGCACCGGTATTGACTTTAAAGAGACAAACATCGAGAAATGTATAGCGAAGGGCCTGACTGCCTTGCAGGGTGACATTAATGAAGAGGTCAAGGATTATGCTGACCAGGCCTTTGATTACGTGGTTTTAAGCCAGACACTTCAACAGGTCTACCAACCGGAGGCGTTACTTAAAGACTTGCTGCGCATTGGCAAGAAGGTGGTGGTGAGTTTTCCAAACTTCAGCCATTGGGGATGTCGCATGCAGCTGCTCTTCCAGGCCCGGGCACCACAGACCAGCCAGCTCCCCTATAGTTGGTATAACTCTCCAAACATTCGTGTTATCACGATTAATGATTTCATCGAATTTTCAAAAAGTTTCGGGTTTTCAATTCTTCAGCAGGTCGCAATTAACACCCAAAATGACGACAGGGAGGGGACTATTGTTCGATTTCTCCCGGAACTGCGAGCTACATACGGGATTTTCCTGATCGGCAGAGATAGTTCTTACACAGGATAGAGAGGCCTGGCGCTTTATGCCCCATGGCATCCCAGAGAAGATCAACCTACATTTAACAATGTTACCAGATATCGAGGCAGAACAATGGATGAACTACTCCAGGCTAACTTTCAATGTATCGACGAAGAGGAACAGATCCGGCTGTTTTCCGATAAAATACCCAAAACTGTTGCGCGTCTTGTCAAGTCCTGGGAGAGCAAAGAGAGTTCTGAACACGCAGGCCCTGTACCGCTACCCTCACATGACTCAGTAGTTCAAATTATTCACCAGACCCGTCGCATCCTTTTTCCCGGCTATTTTACTGATGCAACAATCAATGCCAACAGCATAGAGTATGTTATTGGTCAGGAGCTCACAGAGCTCTATACAAATCTGAGCAAACAAATTGTGCTTGCCATGCAGCATGAGTGCTTCCGATCAAAAAAATCGTGTACTCATTGCCGAGTTCGCGGTCATGAAATCTCTATGCAGTTTATCACCGAACTGCCCCAGATCGAAAAACTTCTGTCCACAGACATCAAAGCTGCCCTGGAGGGCGACCCTGCCGCCCAAAGTCCCGATGAGATTATTTTCAGCTACCCAGGGCTCTTGGCAATAACAATTTACCGAATAGCGCATGCCCTCCACACACTTTCAGTCCCCGTACTACCACGAATTATGACGGAACACGCCCATAGCCTGACTGGTATCGACATACACCCTGGTGCCACCATTGGCGATAGCTTTTTTATTGACCACGGTACCGGTATCGTTATTGGCGAGACAACTGAAATTGGCAGTCGGGTCAGACTGTATCAAGGTGTAACTCTCGGCGCCCTCTCTTTACCACGAGATGCCGGCGACCGGTTTCGCAACCAGAAACGTCACCCTACCATTGAAGATGAAGTTATCATCTATGCCAACACGACAATACTCGGTGGTCAGACCACAATTGGCGCCCGCTCAGTTATTGGCGGCAATATCTGGCTCACAGAGAGTGTTCCTGTGGACACCAAAGTTTTACTGAAGCGCCCGGATTTAAACTTTGTGGGCAACAACATTTCAAAATCAAGTGACAAGGGGGATTAATCATGAAAAATATCTATCAAGACCTCACCAAAACCATCGGCAACTCTCCACTTGTTCAACTCAACGCCATCAATAAGGATGGCGTTGCCACCGTGCTGGCAAAGGTTGAATCGGCCAACCCATTGTTTTGCGTAAAAGACAGAATTGGTGTGGCGATGATTGATGCTGGTGTTAGTGCCGGAAAAATCAGGCCTTCAACAACTATTATTGAGCCAACCAGCGGCAACACAGGTATCGCCTTAGCCTTCACCTGTGCTGTGCGGGGTTTGAAACTCCTTCTGACAATGCCTGAGACAATGAGTCTTGAAAGACGTATGCTGCTCAAACATTTTGGGGCCGAACTAGTGCTTACTCCTGGCCCTTTAGGCATGAAAGGGGCCATTGCCAAGGCCAAAGAACTTTGCGATGAAATACCAGACAGCTTTATGCCGGATCAGTTTTCCAATCCTGCCAACCCCCAAATTCACCGCCAGACCACTGCAGAGGAGATCTGGCGCGACACCGACGGCACCATCGATATCTTTATAGCCGGTGTCGGAACTGGCGGCACTATAACTGGTGTTTCTGAAGTCATCAAAGGACGTAAAGCTACAGTTCGCAGCATCGCCGTTGAGCCTAAAGACTCCCCTGTTCTTTCAGGCGGCACACCCGGCCCGCATAAAATCCAGGGAATCGGGGCAGGGTTTATTCCAGACGTCTTAAACACCTCCATAATCGATGAAATTTTCTGTGTCAGTAATGAACAAGCAATCGACTGTGCAAAACAGTTGGCCTTGCAGGAAGGCATCTTGTGCGGAATCTCATCAGGGGCAGCCGCATTTGCAGCTCTTGAAACTGCCAAAAAAGAGGATAACCGGGGAAAAACCATCGTGGTCATACTCCCTGACACTGGAGAACGCTACCTCAGCACCGACCTTTTAAAGGAACCAACAAACTGATCACGTTTACTAAAATAGCCTTGAATTATTCGGTTTATCGGATAAAAGAAGAGTTATTTTAGTATTTTCACCCATCGACATCATCGGCAACCCATGCTACAGATCGTCACAACACGAGGTTTATTTTGGCTCATATACTGGTTATAGACGACGATCCTTGGATAGTTAAGATTTTCCGGCAAATCCTCGAAACTGAGGGGCACACTGTAGACACCGCCGGTGACGGCCAGGAAGGAATAGAGATTTTTCGAAATCATCAGGCCGATCTGATCATAACAGATATGGTCATGCCGGTAAAAGATGGACTCAGAACCATTATTGAACTTGAAAAAGAGTTCCAAAACGTTAAAGTTATTGCCATCTCCGGTGGCGGCATAATCGAACCAGATCGCTACCTGTCATTGGCCGAAAGTATCGGTACAAAAAAAACGTTAACCAAACCCATTAAAAAAGAAGATCTCCTCAGAGCAGTTAACGATGTTTTAGAAATGCCTTAATCTTTATACGTTCTGTTATTTCTTGACGCATTACCCCTCACTCACTATTTTAGTGCCTTACAGATTATTTTCTTGTTTTTTTACAAGAAAATAATCTGCGAAAGGCACTTATCCCGTTCATCGGGGTTAGTATCCTGTTTTTTTTAAATTAGACCGTCGGCGACACAATCACTAATTGTATCGCTAATCAGCATACATTCAGGAGCCAGCTATGATCAGCAAAGAACTTTTGGACATCCTCGCCTGCCCCAAATGCAAGGGCGAAATCAAACTTAATGAATCAAACGACGGGTTAATTTGTGAGGCCTGCAAATTACTCTATGAAATTCGCGACGATATTCCTGTCATGCTCATTGACGAGGCAAAAAAGCTCGATTAGTCATCACTGCCAAAATGAAATTTACTATCCCAGCAGACCGCTGCTTCATCAATGCCCCATTCATGAAGTTGAAAGATGGTCTCATCGATGTATTCATCGAACACCAACTTCAGCCAGAGATCGGCCTTGAAGGCGATGTACTCTATGACCAGTCTGACTCTGATTTTGGGGTTATTGCCCGTCGCTTAGAAGAAAACAACCTAAGCTGCACACTGCATGCCCCTTTTTTTGATCTTGCACCTGGAGCGCTCGACAAGGAAATCCTCTCAGCGACCAGAGCCAAATTGCGCAGTGCATTTGCTCTTATTGAAATCTTTCACCCCAAAGCCATTATTTGTCATTTGAACTTTGAGGCCAACAAACATGGCTACAAACAAAACGAGTGGTTTGCTGCTGCACGCCAGACCTGGCATGAACTTATTGAAATTGCTGCAGCAAGTGGCACAACTGTCGCCCTGGAAAACACCTACGAGTTCAATCCTACCCAACACAAAAAAATGCTTGAGTCCTTAAACTCTCCGTTGGCTCGATTCTGCCTTGACACAGGGCATCTGCTGGCCTTCGCCAAATCAACCTGGCAGGAGTGGTTACCCGAGATGAATCCCTGGTTAGGTCATTTACATCTACATGACAATACCGGCACCCATGACTCGCATCTGGCAATTGGACATGGTTCTTTTGATTTTGCCGCCCTTTTCAACTACCTGGCGGCAAACAGGCTCAACCCGCTTATTACGCTCGAACCTCACTCCGAAGATGATCTCTGGGCCAGTCTGGAAACCCTCCGACAGATGGGTGTGGCAAACCTAGGCAAAAAGACAGTATAACCATTATCAGGATTATTCAATGACACAACCAGCAGATTTCACCCATCTTCACGTTCACACGCAATACAGTATGCTTGACGGCGCCATTCGATTCAATGACCTCTTTGATAAATGCAAAGAGTATGGAATGGATACCGTCACCATCACTGACCATGGCTCAATGTATGGCGCTCTGGAATTTTATGTTGCTGCAAAAAAGGCAAAACTTAAGCCAATTATTGGCTGTGAATTCTACGTGGCGCCCGTCAGTCGTCATATAAAAAAGGCTAAAGCTGGAGACACGCTTCAGTATTACCACCTCGTCCTGCTGGCCATGAACAAAACCGGCTACCAGAATCTGCTCAAACTTGCCAGTATTGCCTACATGGAGGGTTTTTACTACAAACCTCGAATCGACAAGGAAGTACTTGCCCAACATAGCGAAGGGCTCATTGCCCTCACCGCCTGCCTTCATGGGGAAGTCCCTTACCTGGTTGGTCACAACGGGGATTTCGACGGTGCAGCAAAAGCGGCTAAAGAGCTGCACAAACTTTTTCCAGACCGTCTGTATTTCGAAATACAGGAAAATGGCCTACAAGAACAGATTGCCGTAAACCAGGGACTCAAAAAACTTTCAGCGCAACTTAACATCCCCCTTGTGGCCACCAACGACTGTCACTATCTGGAGCGTTCAGATGCTTACGCCCATGAGGTGCTTCTCTGCATCCAAACCGGCAAAACCATCACAGATGAAGACCGCTTCCGTTTCTCTACTGACGAGCTTTATTTCAAATCTCCCGCTGAAATGCGCACAGCCTTTGCTGACTGCCCTGAAGCCATTGAAAACAGCCGCAAGATTGCCGATCAGTGCAATCTTGACTTGAGCTTTGATGAACATTATTTTCCCATCTTTGAACTCCCTGAAGGCCAGAGCCTCGATAGCGTTTTTGAACAACAGGCCAGAGCAGGCCTTGAAGACCGGCTCGAACAGGTCAAAATCCACACCGAACTGACCCCAGAGCTTGAAAAGACCTACCGCGACCGTCTTGATATGGAGATCAAGATAATTACACAAATGGGTTTTCCGGGCTATTTCCTTATCGTAGCTGATTTCATCAACTGGTCAAAAGGTCAGCATATTCCTGTTGGGCCCGGTCGTGGCTCAGGTGCCGGCAGCCTGGCTGCCTATTGCATGAAAATCACCGATATTGACCCGATAACTTACGGACTGATATTTGAACGATTTCTCAACATTGAAAGAAAAGGCATGCCGGACTTTGACGTTGATTTTTGCCAGGAACGACGTGGCGAAGTTATTGAGTATGTACAGAAGAAATATGGTGGAGATACCCATGTTGCCCAGATTGTGACCTATGGGTCCATGAAAGCCAAAGGTGTTATCCGCGATGTTGGCCGGGCGCTGGCAATACCATATTCCGACGTTGACAAAGTCGCTAAGCTCATTCCAGAAAAACTCGGTATTACACTCCCACAAGCCATCAACGAAGAACCCAGGCTTCAGGACCTCCAGAAACGTGACCCGCAGATTAATGAATTGTTAAAAATCGCCATTCGCCTTGAAGGTCTCCCCCGTCACACATCAACCCATGCTGCCGGTGTCGTCGTTTCCCCGAAACCCATGGTTGAATATCTTCCCGTTTGCAGAGGTCCAAAGGGTGAGGTCCTGACCCAGTTTGCCATGAAGTATACCGAGATGACGGGTCTGATCAAATTTGACTTTTTGGGCCTTAAAACTCTGACTGTAATTGAACGTGCCAATCGACTTATCGAAAAGGTTCTTGGTAAACGCCTTAATATCTCAACCATCCCGATGGATGACGAGAAGACCTACAAACTTCTTCGCAAGGGTGACGCGCTTGGCGTTTTCCAGCTTGAAAGTTCCGGGATGCGTGCCCTGTTGACCAGCATGAAGCCGGAGGTTTTCACAGATCTTATCGCGCTGGTAGCCCTTTATCGACCGGGCCCCCTGGAAAGCGGCATGGTTGATGATTTCGTCAACACCAAACACGGCAAAATGGTGGCCAAATACCCATTGCCACAGCTTGAGCCCATTTTAAAGGAGACTTACGGCGTCATCGTCTATCAGGAACAGGTAATGAAAATTGCCAATGTCCTGGCAAGCTACTCCCTTGGTGATGCCGACATGCTCAGACGGGCCATGGGTAAAAAAATCAAGGAGGTCATGGATAATGAAAAAGAAAAGTTCATGGCCGGCAGTAAGGCTAATAATGTACCGGAGGATAAGGCCGAGTTCGTCTTTGATTTGATGGCAAAATTCGCCGGCTATGGTTTCAACAAGTCCCATAGTGCCGCCTACGCCCTCATCGCCTACCAAACTGCCTATCTCAAGGCCCACTACCCTGCCCAGTTCATGGCAGCATTACTCTCCTGCGATGTAAATAACACCGATAAAGTCGTTCTCTATATAAATGAGTGTAAAGACCATGAAATTGAAGTTCTGCCGCCCGACATCAATGAAAGCGATCAGGATTTCAACGTAATCGATGACCGGATCAGGTTTGGTCTCGCTGCGGTCAAAAATGTCGGTGGAGCGGCGCTTGATTCAATTATTGAAGAACGAGACAAAGAAGGGCCCTATAAGAGTTTAGAAAATTTTTGCAACAGAATCGACTCGCGCAGGGTGAATCGGCGGGTTATTGAAAGTTTGATAAAAGCTGGGGCCTACGACTCTTTTGGCGTAAAACGCTCCCAGCTTTTCACTATTTTGGACCAGGCTCTGGAGCAAGCTCAGTCTGCCCAGCGGGACAAGCAGAGTGGCCAGATCTCCCTGTTCGGCCTGCTCCCGGAAAGCGATTCAATAAAGGCCTCTTCAATTCCCCTGCCGAATATTCCCGAATGGGATCAACAGGAGTTGCTGGCTGCTGAAAAAGAGACGGTTGGGTTTTATATCACTGGCCACCCTCTGGATTCCTACAGACATGATTTGAAAGAGATTGTTGATGCCGATCTGGCTACCCTGTCAACCAGTGAAGATGAGCGTCCGGTGAGAGTGGGCGGACTTGTCAGGACCCTAAAGGAGCATAAGAGTAAAAATGGCGACCGCATGGCCTTTATTACCTTAGAAGATCTCACCGGCAGCATGGAAATCATCATTTTCCCAAGAACATTTGCGGAATGCTCCGCACTACTGGGCACAAACGAACCAATTATAATTCAGGGCAACTTAAAGACTGCCGATGAACGCGGTGCAAAAATCATCGCCGAAACTGTAGACAGCATCAGTGATGCCCGTAAAAAATTCACTGAGAAAGCCCACGTCATTCTCCAAGCTGAGAACATTACCAGGCCGACCATCGAGGGCCTGAAAAAACTCTTCCAGCAGTTCTATGGCGACTGTCCCGTAGGCTTGACCATCCATTTTGACAAACGTGGCGAAGTTGACATTGAAGTTCCCCCTGACATGACAATCAGGCCCTGTAGCGAACTTCGTGAAAACATTGCTGAATTAATCAGTGACAGTCATATAATTTTTCAGCAGAAACAGGTGGAACTACAAGATGGAAGGAATAAACGGTGGGTGAAAAGGTGAAAGGTTCGAGGTACGAGGTGAAAGGTGCGAGGCATCTGTCACCTTTTCACCCTGCCACCTTTTACCTCAAACCTCTTAGCTACAGCCTGAATGGCTAACTTCAGTGAAGAACAACCTCTTCCTTTACAATATCTTTAATTTTCTCCAAGAGGCCAATTTCTACCTGTCGCACCCTCTCCCGCGAAATGCCAAACTGCTCAGCAATGTCATTTAAGGTACGGGGCTCATGGCTCAGCAAACGTTCAGCGAGAATTACTTGTTCCCTTAGACTGAGGGTCTTCTCCAAAATTCCAATTTCCTTATGAAGCCACTCAATAAACTCACTATCCGCAACAATCTCTTCAACCCCGGGACTTTCGCTCGGCAGAAAGCTTTTCTGATCCAGCTCCGAATTGGGGCCAACAGGAGACTCCAGTGAAAGGTCGTAATTATCAAGACGCCTCTCCATTTCGACAATCTCTTTTTCTTTAACATCAAGCCTTTCAGCTAATAGCGCCGAATCCGGGCTGATACCCTGGGACTCCAGAAGTTTCTTTTCTTTGTTCAGCCGGTAAAACAGTTTCCGCTGCGCTTGAGTTGTGCCAATTCTCACTAAACGCCAATTGTCCATTATAGATTTCAGAATGTAGGCACGAATCCAGTAAGCGGCATACGAAGAGAATTTTACCCCCCGGTGTGGATCAAACTTTTTCACAGCCTTAGTCAAGCCAACGTTACCTTCCTGAATAAGGTCTAAAAAATTGTTCATCCAGTATTTTTGAAAGTCCATAACAACTTTCACGACCAGCCGTAAATTGGCAATAACCAGCTGCGAGCCAGCATAATCATCATCGTAATTATAAACACGTAAGGCCAGCGCTTCGGTCTCCTCAGTGCTCAAGAGACGATGGCAGCTGATCTCCTTGAGGTAGTGATTGACCCCATTATAATTTGCGGGAAATGACGGCTTTGAATTGTATGCCTCAGTGGCAGTAACTTCCATGTTTTGCATCGTTCTCACCTACAATATGTTTGACAAAGTTAAATGATGTCTTATAAAAACTTGCAACTTGCAAGCCAACACCAAGAACAGTATTGCAACCTATTGTAATCACATACCAATTCAGCCAAACAGCATATAACCCCGACCTCACCTCGACAATTTTTAAATTTTAAATTCACAATATTCTTCAATCAGAAGCACCAGATGTGTAATTAAGTTACACATCTGTATTCATTCTATCAAAACGCGACATAAAAGAAAAGCAGGGGAGAAATAGAGAAGGAGAGAGGTTCAACTGTCACCAGCCAAGCCTACATATTCAGGGAGGAACCGCAACGTTTAACCTTACCGGAGAGTTCGAACAGAAAGGCTTTATCTGTAGCAAAACCAAGAAAGGTATCAGTAATTATTTTTAATCGGGCACGAACTAAACTATCCAGTTCATGGGCGGACTCTTTACCACGTAACTTCCCGGATATCTCGTGTGCAACAGCAAGTTCCACCAGGCTTAAACTTTCACCATCCTCTAGGATAAAAGCCACACAGGCAAGTTGTTCTATTGAAGGATTTATCTTGGGATCATTTGACCAGAACTGGCTGGGCAGCTTTAAAACAGCCAGTTTTTTAATTATGGCAATATTGAAACGTTTCTTCAACGCTGTTAAATCTGGCGGGAACAGACCATTTTTAAGGCCATTAATTACATCGCCAAACATCTGCCCATCACCCTAGCGTCTTGGCCGGGCCTTCAAGACAGGCTTATTGCCAAGAAAGTAGAGCAGCCATTTAAAACCAAACCGCAAAAGGGCTTCATCATCCTCAGCAAAACTTTTGAGCTCGGCTTTACTTAACTTAAACTGGTCAAACAGCTTAGCCTCAACGGCGTATTTTCTGAACCCATCGACATTGTAGCAGGCCATGAAGGCCATCTGTTGCAGAGGTCCGGCGGCACCTTCATTCTGCCAGGGGTTCGATCGAAAAAGTGTATCAAGGTCAGCCCACAGATCATCCATCATGTTATAATACAGTAGATGCTGGTCCCTCAACCACTCCGGGACAGACCACTCTGTCGGCTCATTATGCCCCTTGCAGTACGGGTGATTGGTCATAAAATAGAACTCTTCAGGTCGGCCACCACCGCTTTGCCGGTCAACAGCCCTTTCCAGAGGATAGGTTCGACAGGCCGAAGGACGGTCCTCGTAGACAGCACATCCTGAATCGTTCAAAAATGGGCAGGTATGCTCGTCGTTGTCAAGCATTCGTAAAATCACAGACGGAAAGAGTGGGTTGCCGCCGCTGACTACTCCGGCATACCTGTTCAAAAACTCTTCAGAGTTGATACCTAAAGAGTTCTTCAGCCTGATAACATCATAGGGATACAGGAAAAGTTCAAGCTTCCGACAGCAATCAGTATAGCACGGAACCTCGGGATAACAGCGAAAAGCAAATTTAGACTTCCCCAGAGGAACCATCCCTTCAGGAAATTTTTTATTATCAGAACTCATCGTCAACCTTTAGATAGAAATTTTGTAACTTGGATACACACAGCAGCCTTCCGCTTACAGTCGTCTCACCTCAACATATCCGACAACAAACCAACTGCAACGGCGTAATAGTTTGACCGATTCCACTTTAAGAGCGTGTGAAAATTATTGTAGACCAGAAAAAGGCGTGGGTCTTCTTTATCCGGCTGGATTATGGAAGAGGGGAAATCTCTGTCAGGAAGATCTGTGCCATTGAGACGCCGAACTCCCAAAGCTTGCCACTCGGATATTGTCTTACTTGTGTCAAAACCCAAGAGCTTTGAATTGAATGCTTCTGGTAAAAGCACCTGCCTTCCCCAAGTCTGGTCAGAACGCCAACCGGATTTGGCAAGATAATTGGCGCCTGTGGCAAATAGATCTCCTGGTTCATGCCATATATCAACCTGGCCATTGTTATTAAAATCCTGCGCGTAAATTCGATACACTGAGGGCAAAAACTGCAACCCGCCAAATGCCCCTGCCCATGAACCCTCAAGGGTTTTAACCGTAGCAAGACCTCCATCAACCACGTGCAGTGCGTGCAGAAGTTCTTTACGGAAAAATGAACTGCGCCTAGGATCATAGGCCAGAGTTACCAAAGACTCAATTACCGGAAAGCTGCCTAACACCCTGCTAAAATCGGTTTCAACACCCCAAAGTGCAATTAAAAACCGGGGCTGAACCCCGTAGCTTTTGGCAACTTCATCAAGAATTTCCTTATTTTCTTTAAGCTTGGCGCGCCCTTTCAAGACCCTGGAAGTAGAAACCGCTCTGTTTAAGTAAGTTTCAAGAGTTAGTTTGAACTCCGGTTGATTCCGGTCAAGTTTAAGAACAAGTTCATTGGGTTTAACTTTCTCAAAGGCTTTATCTAAGGTCTCTGCCGAGACACCATCCTGAAGAGCCTCGTACTTAAGAGCTGTCAACCATTGAGCAAAATCGTTCTCCTGCGCATGTAGCAGCCCACAGAAGGAAAGCAGCAAGATAATAGACAACCATATAATTTTATTCATAAATAACCGAGAGAATTCTACTCATGGGCTTGACCTGTTTTCCAGATAGATTGCCTTCAGGTCTGACCGCCGAAGCGGTCAGACATTTCCACTATTTATTAACGCATATATATTTTTTTTTCATTGCCTAATTCCAAATAAAAAAAGGCGATCTCTTCCGGAGACCGCCTTTGTGGGTAAAACTATGGTATGGTGTTGTACGTTTTTTTTAGTAGGGTTAGTCTGCCGAGCACTCTCCCGGGGCAGTGCATTCAACATCGGCAATGAGACATCGTGACTTCATCCCAGCTTTTTTCATGATAGCATAAGCCATTTCAGCCCTTGCCCCAGTTGAACAGTGAATCAAGTACTCTTTATCCTTGGAAAGTTCTGCGATTCGCCCCTCCAACTCATCTAAAGGAATCGCGACAGAGTTGGAATACTGGCCCTTGGCTGTCTCGTCAGTGGTTCGGACGTCCAGGATCATTGCCTCGGCAACCTTACCCTCCGATGCCTTAATAAACTCATCTAAGGTAACCTCGCCCTCACCAAGTTTACGCTCCCAGCTTACATCAATATCTGGTTCACCTGATTTAAGTGCATGCCCTCGGCTTACGTACCCTTCAAGGCCACCATCAACCAGTGCAACAGTTTTCAGGCCCCATTTTGCTATCATCGAATAGGCCTTCTCAGCATCATCACCATAGACCACAACCGGCGCCTTTAGAGGGAAATCATCTTTTGCATCTTCCAGCTCATCAAAAGGAATGTTGACAGCCCTATCGATAAATCCTTTTGCAGCCTCAGCAGCAGGACGGACATCAACAAGGATAATATTGCCTTTTTCAATGTGAGCATCACTGGCCACAACCTTGTTCTTAGCTTTTTTCCAGCCAGGAACGCCTTTGAGCATTACTTTGATATTGGTATAACCGAGTTTCTTCGCCAGACCGGCGGAAGTTGTACTCATACCTCAGGTAGGCCCTCCGCAATAGAAGATCAGTTGAATATCCTTATCGGCAGGCATAAGTGCCGCGCCTTCTTTCTTCATCTTCTCAACTGGAATAGAGACTGAACTCGCTATATGTCCATCCGCAAATCGAGGCGCAGGCCGTGAATCGACCAGCAAATACTTACCTTTTTCCGGGCCCATCGCAACCAGCTCCATCAACTCTTCCGGGTGCATCTCAGTAACACCTTCCGGCAGTTCTGCCAATTTCGGTTTGATCACTGTAGCGACTTTATCCTTACCAACAACTTCATAGGCGATAATTGCAGCATCACCATCTACGGCAAACTCCATCCCCACTGTAGCATCAGTAAACCGAACCATCATTACCTTGGCGCTTTCACCTTTGCCAACTTCAATAGCAATACTTTTTGCCTTCTTGGAAACCCCTTGTATCTTACCTTTAAAGACGTTTTGCTCTTTCTTGGCCTCCACAGCCATTGTACCTTCTGACGCAACCGCACTGCCAAGCACCGGACCACCGGCAAATAGTGCCATTGCAACCAATGCCGCAACAATCTTCCTTGAGTGAATTTGTAACATCGCAACCTCCTTTAGGTTCTGGTTTGTCTTTTTCTATTTTTTCTCCAACTATAAAAACAGATTTCGTTTTCAGTTGGGTTATCCTATCAAGAATGTTTTAGTGACTTAATAATTTCTCAACTGCTGACATAAGTTCCTGTGGCTCAAATGGCTTTGCCAAGAACACACCGGACTTGCCTAGAACTCCCTCTGCCACCATCCACTCGTCGCCATATTCAGCTATTATGATTACCGGCACCGACAGCCTCGATTGGGTAAGACTTTCAACAAAACGCTCACTGTTAGCCTTGTTTCTCCCAAAATCAACAATAAGCAATTCCGGCAACTCCCCAACCCCCTCGAGTTCAACTAATTTTTCATAGGCCTCAAGACAATCAGTAACAACTGTCACCTTGTAGTTTGCCATTTTCAGCATAAGCGATATGGATCTTTCCAGTCCATGTTCACTTTCAGCAAACAAAATATGTTGTATTTCCTGCCGATCTTTTTTCAATTTTCGTTGAACCATTTTCCATATCGTTTGAGGCCGACCGACCTCAAAATCACATATTTCCCGTACTGAGCAAATTATGTTCTGGATTTAACTCTTTATTAAAAAAACGACACATCTTAGTATTTTACTAACCTTCATAAAATCCCCCTCAGTACCCCTGCAGATAAGCGACGAAGGAGACTTCGAAGGGGAATTAAGGGGGATTTTTCCCTTTATGCAAAAATGAAAATCTTTGTACCGATTAAATATGTACTTCACTTAAAAGCAATTGATATGCCAGCCCTATAAATAATTCATAACATATTGATATATTGGACTTTTAAAAATAAATGCACCGGCCAGCCAGCTTCCGTTCCCATGCAAATCTATTTGACAATTATCACCTAAACATGGTTTACATCTCATGCCGGTATGGGATTTGAGCTCATGCCAATCTTCTCTTGACGCAAGTTTTTTTGCACCCCATCCAGCCAAGACGCCATGAAACTAAAAAGCATCATATTCTTCACCATCCTTGCCATAGGTACCCTGCCCTTACTGGTTCTGGTTTCTATAAACTTACAAAACCACATTAATAGACACGAAGAGTCCCTTCAGGAAAACATCGGCAAACGTTCCAAGCTGAGCAGCCAGGCATTTTCTGAAAAAATTTCTAAAGTTGCAACAGACCTCGACCGCATAGCCGCCCTTCGCGAAAGCCAGGAACTTTTCAGTCAGCTAAACAGTGAAACCCCGGTCGCCCCTATAGCCCTTCTAAATATGGAAATGGTAATCAACCAGTGGTACGGTGAAAATATCGAGATAGAAGGCCTCTTCTTTTGCACCGTCAATGGTACCGGAAAAACTACTCTAGAGCGCAACCCAGAGGAAAGCAGACAGTTTATCAGCACTACAAAAACACCTGAGTATCTGCCAGTACCCTCACAGAAACTTTCAGCAAGCGGCATTTTCATGCACCAAGAAAGCTCTCATGAATCAAATGAGACAAAAATAATTTTTTATTATTCGGTGCTTGAAAATGGCGATGCAATTGGCACGATCTTTTTGCAAGCAAAGATATCGTTACTGGCCGCTGAAGACCATGTGCTCTGGCTGAACCCCGCCGGTAACACCACAACTCCTCTTTCGTTTCAAACCACAGCACCAGCTAACCAGAGTTCCCTCACAGACATCAGCGCCTACGAATATGCAGACGCCCTTAAGCACAAGTTTTCCGACAACAGACCCTTTATCTGGAAAACACCGGAGGAGCACACGATTTCATGGTTGCCAATCATGTCAGACAACTCACCGGCACCACTCATCTGGGCCGGCATCATCATCGACAAAGGAACCGCACAAAAATGGCGGCGATCGTTGATTATCAATATCTCCATTGTCCTTATGGCAACCATGTTTGTTATTTTCTGCATTGCCAATTTTATCGCTTTCAGGATTGACCATATCAAAAAAAACATCCTGCAGGGTCTCGACAAAATACTCAAGAATGATGAGAATGTCCGTTTTCAGTGGCCCGGGCCCCAGGAAATCACCGTCCTGGCCGACGAGTTAAATATCCTGGCTCAACACTACTTCCAAACGCGTTCGGCAAGTCGGTTGGCCGAACAACAGCTCCGGGAAAGCGAAAATAAGTTCCGGAAACTGACATCATCAGCACAAGATGCCATTATCATGATGGATAACAGCGGCAATATTGCCTACTGGAACAAGTCGGCAGAGCGCATGTTTGGCTATAATGAAGATCAGGCGATGGGGCAACCGGTACACGAACTCCTCTCATTAACCCGCATCGAGCAACAAACCCTCTCTGATTCAAAAGATTTTTCACACACAAATGCCGCTGCGCCATCTGACATTTTAGAACTTTTCGCAAAAAGAATCGACGGCAGCGACATCCCGATTGAACTGTCTCTTTCTGCCACCCAGATCAAGAAACAGTGGCACGCCATCTGGATTGTTCGCGATATTTCAGAACGAAAACAGAGCGAAAAAGAGGCTGAACTCCGCAGGCAGCAGCTTGTGCAGGCCGACAAGATGCGCTCCCTTGGGCTTCTGGTTTCAGGGGTGGCCCATGAGATAAACAACCCAAACAGTATCGCCATGCTCAATGCCCCCATGCTTACAAAGGCCTGGCAGGATGTCAGCCCGATCCTGGAGCAGTACTATCGAGAAAATGGTGAGTTTATTGTTGCTGGTTTAGACTACAGCGAAATGCGACTACAGATCCCACAACTTTTCAGCGAACTGATTGACAGCGGCAAAAGAATTAAAAACATTGTTAAAGACCTTAAAGACTACGCACGAAAGGACAAACCAACAGCCGCTGAACTGCTTGATATTAACAAAATCATCGAAACGGCGATTCGCCTTACCCATAATCTGGTAAAAAAGTCGACATCCGCCTTTCATGTCGAGTTATGCCCTCAATGTCCCCAATTTTATGGCAACAAACAACGCCTTGAACAGGTCATCATCAACCTGATCCAAAACTCCTGCGAGGCCCTTACCGATTCGCAGCAGGCAATACGGGTCACCTCTTCATTTGAAAAAAATTCTGCAACGATTATTATCTCCGTTGACGATGAAGGTGTCGGGATGCCGAAAGAGACCATCACACAGCTGACAGACCCTTTCTTCACTACGAAGCGAAACTCTGGTGGCACCGGTTTAGGTCTGTCAGTTTCAGCAGGAATTATTAAAGAGCATGGCGGCACACTTGTCTTTACTTCCTCACCAGAAACAGGTACTACAGCAGAAGTTCGTCTGCCAACGTAACTGCAATTTCTGATGTGCGCCTGTAGATTTTAGAAGTCAAAGATCCGGCCCCCACAATCAACAATCAAAAAGGTCTTTAATGATCCAAAAAGACAAAACTCAACTGTTGCGACTGATATTCATCGATAAAAAAATCCGAGAAGGCATGCGTTTTGGCAACTACGCAAACTGTAGTTCAATGGCCTTCGAGTATGAAGTCAGCAGCAAAAGCATTATGCGCGACATTGATTACCTGAAAAATCAATGTGACGCCCCGATTGCATACGACCCCCGGAAAAAAGGGTACTTCTATACTGAAGAGACCTACCAGATGCCTGCCATAAATATCAGCACCAGTGATCTCTTTGCCATCGCCATCGCCCAAAAAGTATTGCAACAACACGAGAACACTCCAATTTACACAAAACTCACCAATGTCTTCAAACGCATTGAGGATTCTCTGCCGGACAAGGTTTCTATTCATCCAGGCTGGATAGACAACCGGATCTCGATCATTCAGCATCAGAAAACTACCATCCACACCCAGATCTGGTCCACGATCGCTGAGGCCCTTCAGCAGAACAGGACCATATCCATGCGCTACCAGAAACCCCAGGCAGCAGCACCACAGAACCGTCAAGTTGACCCGTACCACCTGGTCAACTACCAGGGTGAATGGTACCTGATTGGCCACTGCCACAGCCGCAAAAAAATCCTCACCTTCGCAGTATCACGAATTGAACATGCCGCCACAACCACCAAAACCTTCGCCCCACCTTCAGACTTTGATTATAGCAACTATTCGGCATCTCGTTTTGGTATTTTTTCGGGCACAGGCAGTTTTCAGATCGAGATATATTTTGACAAAAAACATGCCCCCTACATCCGGGAGCGACAGTGGCATCCATCCCAGGAAATACAGCCTAACGATGATGGGAGTATTGTACTGTCAATGACAACCAGCCATCTTTTTGATGTACAGCAGTGGATTTTATCCTGGGGCAGCGGGGCAAAAGTACTGAAGCCCGAAATACTTCGAAAGGAGATCCGAGAGGAACTTGAGAAGAGCCTTGAGCAGTATGCTGATTAAGGGCGCAGGGAAATTCCTATTCGATTACCTTAGACCTCTCCCTCTCCTCCATGTTCTTCAACATAACAGGGAAAGCGCATGGTAAAGACCGCCCCTTGCCCTTCTTGTGACTGGCACTCGATGGTGCCATTATGTTCCTGAACAATACCATAGGAAATTGACAAGCCCAGACCTGTGCCCTGCCCCACCGCCTTCGTTGTATAAAATGGCTCGAATATCTTAGCCAGAACCTCTTCACTCATCCCAACCCCGGTATCGAAAAAAGCAACCGCAACCATCTCATTTTCTCTTTTCACATGTATCTGTATCTCACCGCTTTTATCCGCTTTCATGGCGTCTAATGAGTTATGCAGGAGATTAATAAAAAGTTGCTCAAGCTTTACAGCATTGCCTGAAACCAAGGTATCTTCCTCAAAATCCTCAACCAGATTGATATTTCTACGGCGGATACGTTCACCAAATATAATGAGGGTGTCCCTCCAGACATCCGCTAAATTCACCTCCGACATTGACAGAGCCTCAGCCCGCCCAAAGGTCCGAAGATGATCAATAATCGTACTGATTCTCCGCAACTGCTTCAATGACTCCTGGCACTCCCCCAACAAGACATTATGGTCGATGGTACCCAGTTTCAGGTCTCTTTCGGCAGCTTCAAAAATTATCTTAATGTAGGAAAGCGGCTGATTCATTTCATGGGCGACACCAGTTGCAACCTCACCCAGAGTCGCTAATTTATTTTGAGTTAAGGCCTTCATCTGTAAAACATCGTGTTCTTCTGCCAACCGTTTCTTTTCGGCAATTTCCGAGATCAAAGTACGATTGACAAAAGCGAGTTCCTTGGTCCGAGTTTCCACCCGAAACTCAAGCTCTTCGTGGGCTCGAATAAGGGCGCTTTCAGCCATCTCCTTCTCCTCAATTTTCTCATAGAGTTGCATATTTAGCTTTGATAACTCTTCCGTTCGAGAGGCTACTTTCAACTCCAATTGGTTCCGGGCTTCACGAAGGGCGTTTTCTGCCTGGCGCCTCCTTTTGATATCAGCCACAAGCTGACTCGTCATTGCATTCATAGCGTGCCCTAAAATTGACATCTCGTCATCACCAGACTCAACGGCTTTTCTTTCCAGGTCTCCAGCAGCAATAGCCTTTGCCACCCCGCTAAGTTCCTCGATTTTCTTCACGATAGGACTTACCGTTTTATAGGCAGTAGCAATACTGAGACCAAGAAAGGTCACAATGAAAACTCCAACGATAAGCAAGCTTTTAAGCACACCATGAAAGGCATCGTACAAATGATAGTCACAGACCAGATAGAACCCCTGAGAACCAAGTTCAAAAAATCTTGCTGAACGTACGGATCTGAAGCCATCAAAACCTGTAACAATTTCTCCCTGTACAGGGACAGTGATCAGCTTTTCGGCAAGAGAAATTGATGGGTCTTTATGAGAAACAACCACCCCACGCTTGTCAGTTATAAATATATCAATCTGGCCTGATATTCCGTCATTATGCACCGGGCTGAAAAGCTTGTCCAACTGGATAGTCATAGCAAGGACAACACTGACGTCTCCGGTCCATTTATCAACAAGAGGAACCCCGGCTTCAATTAAGTTTGCGCCTGAAGTTTTGTCTTTCATAACAGGCCCAAAAAATCGTTTCTTTTGCTGTAAGGGGATTAAAAAAACCTCTTCAGTGCTCCGATTAAGCAGTTCTGAGCCCATATAAACTTTGCTCAATGACTCTTTTGCCCGTTCCTGGCCGTTAGCATCAAGTAAACTTATTTCGCTGAAGACATTTTTATTTTGCCAGAAAGTTAAGGCCTGAATATGAGCCAGAATCGCACCTTGCTCCTCTCTATTTTTCTCCACAAGTCCGGTAATTTGCGCTAAAGCCTCAAAATCATCCCCGACCTCCGCAGAAAGATGCGATATTTCGTTAATTACTCGCCTGACAATTTCATCCTGTAGTTTGATCGCCTCATTTTTCTGAATTTCATAAACCTGCCAAGTCAGAAGAAGACCCACAAGCACAAGAGGGGCAAGTGCCAGAAAGACAAATACTGAGGTCAGGCGTTGACGTATACTTTTTCGGCCAATCATATATCCACCCAAGTTGGAAAAGCTGTCGATCCCACAGAATACCTGTAACAGAGCTCCGCTGAGCCGTTTTTTTGTAAGGCTGGCGACTTCCATTTCTAACGATGAAATCAGTAGATAATCTTCAAAAAAAATTGTTGGCTTTATGCCAGTCGTAATTTGGTGTTCTATCAAAACCTGTTTTAAAAATCAAACAATTCCGCCAAACAATCAGTACTAGCGTAACTTCTCCAACAGTACTAAGATTATCGCTCTTGCACATATGGAGTCTACTTTCTCGAACTTCTTGACATTTCCCCCCTCTTGGGCACATAATACATTCACCGCTTCCGGCTCAGATAACGAGGTAACGCAATGCATTTCATTGTACCCTTTTTGAGACTAAAATATAGATTCATGAGTTGCCGATTAATCACACTGCTTTTCTTTGTGCTTCTGCCCGTCGCTCCCCTAACTCTGCCAGCTACAATTTTTGCCGAGCAGTACACCTTCGGACTTATCCCTCAAGAGTCAGCAGTACAAATGCACAAACGCTGGTATCCCTTCGTAGACCAGTTGCAAAAAGAGACAGGTCTCGAATTTAAAATTAAAATATTTGAGACCGTTGCCAAATTTGAAGATAGCTTCCTAGCCGGCGCTCTTGACTTCGTATATCTTAATTCAACACAACAGGTCACAGCTTGGAAATCCCAGGGATACATTCCGCTTATTCGCTCGAAACGTTTTCTTAGGGGGGCAATCTTTGTCCGTAACGACTCGCCATTTCAATCGTTAAACGATTTAAAAGGCATGAGAATCGCCTTTGTATCAGAAAAATCACTCTGCGACATTGCTCTTGGTCATGCCTTAAAAACTGACTACAACAATCTAAATTATATTCCCGTCTATGTTAACAGTGCAAGCAATGTCTATAAAAACGTACTCCTCAAAAAAACCAGCGCAGGAGGAACATTAGACATTTCGATCAACAGTGCCGAGCCTTCGGTGGCTAAACAGCTTCGTGCCATTTACCTGACGCCGGAAATGGCATCACACCCGATCAGCGCCCATCCCCGCATACCGATACCAGTCCAAAAGACCTTGACAGATGGCGTAAATACCATTGCCAACAGCCCCTCAGGACAGGAACTTTTGCGAACTGTCCGACTCCCGCCGCCTCTTGTCTCTGCAGACTTCGAGCGAGACTATAAATGGCTTGAGGCCTATCTTGAGTAAATTGCATGCACCTACTCCATAGTATTTTACCCAAACGCATCTACAGTCAAATTGCACTTGCCATCACCGCAATCTTAATTGCAACAAGCCTTACCTATGCCCTGGTGATCAGTAACCAACAAGCCCAATACGCCCAAAAGGCTATGGAACATAATGCGGAAGTTTTGGTAGACAGTTTCGTAAAGGCCTGCGCCCATATGCTTATCGTGGAGGACTACTCTGGACTGGACACCTTTCTTTTACAGGCAGCAAAACATTCCGACCTTGAAAGTATTCAGGTCGTTGACTCTGACGGAACGACGATCACCTCAATCATTCACCCACAGGGTTTCACACCCTATATAAATTACACAGCAACTTCTCTGCAAGCTCAACCAGCATCAAATCCCCCACAGGCCACCTACAATAACTCCAGCTATCTACTCCAGTTACCTATAATCGCCGGCAACGTGCTCGGTTACATTAGGGTATCTTTCAGCCTCAAAGAGATACGGAAAACAAAACATGCCATATGGAAACGCACCCTGCTCCTTGGAACAATCTGGATTCTGTTAAGTATTGTTTTACTCTTACAGATTTTAAAACGGCCCATTGAATCAATCAAAAAGCTTACCGACTTTACGCGCCAACTCAGCACCCATAGAGGAGCACAGTTGCCCGTTGATAGATCCTGCCTGGAACTTGAACAGTTTGGACAAGCCCTCAATGCCGTCTCCAATGAACTTCTACAATCAGAGCAAGAATTATCAGCAGAAAAAGACCGCCTGTCAATAACCCTGCAAAGCATTAGTGATGGGGTAATTGCCACCGACCGAACCGGCAAGATTGTACTTTTCAACAAAGCGGCAGAACTCATTACCGGCTGGCAAGCACACAAGGCTCTCGGCAGCAGCCTCGAAGCGGTATTTTCGGATTTTGAAAGTGAGAGTGCCAATCCCGCCGAGCTTATCAGGGAGATAATTGACCAACAAAAGACCATCCGCCAGGGTGTCGTGCATTCGTTTCCCCAAAAAGGCAACTTGCCCGACACAACAGTTGCTATTTCAGTGGCGCCTATTGTTGCGGGTACTGGTGAAAAAACTGGTGCCGTGCTGATATGCAAGGACTTGACTGAACAGTTAGCATCTGACAAGGAAAAAATAAGCCTGGAAAACCAGTTACAACAAGCCCTGAAGATGGAGGCCATTGGCACTCTTGCTGGGGGAATCGCCCATGACTTCAATAATATCCTCACCCCAATCCTGGGTTACGCCCAGTTGGTAGAATATCAACTGCCACCAGAGAGTGATCTCCTGAAATACCAGCGAGAGGTTATTGTCGCAGCTAACCGCGCCAAAGAGCTTGTCCAGCAGATCCTTACCTTCTCGCGCAGCGCAGATCACGAACTCCTACCATTGCAGATTCAAATTGTTGTCAAAGAAGCCGTTAAACTTATACGTTCCACCATCCCGACCACCATCCAGATAAAACAGGATATCAATCCGAATTGCGGCTATGTTCTCGCCTCACCCACCCAGGTTCACCAAATTGTCATGAACCTCTGTACCAACGCCTACCACGCGATGCGAATAAAAGGCGGGGAACTTTCCATCTCTTTGCAACCTGTCAAGATTCCAAATGATGATCATACTGACACTACCATACGCCCGGGCGAATATATACTGCTGCAAATAAGCGATACCGGTTCAGGTGTACCTAAAACAATTATCGACAGAATTTTTGACCCCTACTTCACCACAAAACCTCTGGGGGAAGGGACCGGAATGGGCCTGTCCGTCGTGCACGGCATTGTTAAAAATTGCAAGGGCCACATCAGCGTTACCAGTGTTGAAGGACAAGGCGCCTCTTTTAAAATCTACCTTCCGCAAGAAAAGAGTAATCGCCCAGCCCTTGGAACTTCGAGTTCCGTCAAACCGGCGGGTGGTTCCGAGCGTATACTACTGGTTGATGATGACATAACCATTGTTGACATTGAATCGAGAATACTCCGTTCCTTGGGATATCAGGTCACCGCCTTCTCATCCAGCGAAGAAGCCTTAGCCGCCTTTCAGCAGAGTACAGATTCGTTCGATCTTGTCTTTACCGACATGACCATGCCCCAAATAACCGGTATCGGGCTGATGAAGAAGATACGCGCCCTGCGCCCCGACATGCCCATTATTCTTTGCACCGGCTACAGTGAAATTATTGACCAGAAAAGCGCCTTAGCGCTTGGTATAAACGCCTACATCACCAAGCCTCTGGTTCTTGAGACCGTTGCCACTCAAGTACGGAAGGCGTTAGACAACAAATCCTGACTCTTTTCAAGATAGATATATCTTCAATCCTGCAGAGCTTGAATCGTGCAAAGAAACATGATATAAACAATAAAAATTACTATTAAGGAGGATATATGTCACACTGTCAAACAAAGTGCACAAAGGGTGAGAAGTTTCACGAAGAAAACCATATCTGCAGGATCATCGTTCAAGGCGATTTGGGTAAAATTAAGACGTTGGTATTAGATCCCAAATTCGTTTGTAAAAACTGCGGCCGAGCGTCACATAGTGACATTAATGTCTGTAAGCCTACTAAACTGTAGCTGGCATTAGTTCTAAGAAGAAGCGAGCAGTATCCTCAGTACCTTTGCGGTTGACTGGCGCACTCGAAACTGATGGGCGGTACGCACACCCAGAATCCCTGCCACCTCATTTTCACTGGCAATCAGGGGCAGCGAATCTCGCAACGCAGCGTCGATTTTCATATCACTTAAAACTCTTCCTATTTTTTTGGTTCCACTGGCGCCAAGAGGACGCATGGCGTCCATCGGCTCTCTGTTTCTAATGAAAAACGGAAAGGGCAACTGCTGGTGATCAAAATAATCCGCCTCATCATCTTTCATTTGATCAAGGCTGGGAAGAGTCTCTTGCAGTTCGACAGTAATCTTCTTGGCAATGCCGGGAATGGCATACACACCAGGTTTTTCAATTCTCAGCAAAAACTGAGGCGCTTCTTCCAGCAGGTTCCCTCTCTTTGTCGTTATGCCCTGGGGGTAACTGAACTCCAAGCCCGTCGAGTACCGGACAACCCGTAAGCCCTTGGGCAGATGAAGGAGCCTCCCCTCATTGCTATCAGCAAGCCGTAAAATATCATCGATATGAGTAAAGCTTGGCTGCATGCGCATGGTGATTAATACCTTTTCTACCACCCGGCGCTGAATAGCAATTGGCTCCCCTGCCAATATCTTCCAGTCTACAGAAAGGACGTTCAAGCCGTCTTCACTTGAAGAGGCAACGAGTACAGTTCTACCATAAGCTCGAGCGGATATCTCTGCAAGAACGCTCTCTTCTTCTTTTAAAACCTGAGCTGTCCTGCGCAGATTTTCGCCAATATTGGGGTTATACTCATGCAGATAGGGCAACAGCTCAAGCCGGATTCGGTTACGCAAAAAATCAACAGATGCATTCGACGAATCATTAAGCCAGCCAATTGAGTTAGCCTGCAGATAAGCAACAATCTCCGCTCGGCTCACCGCCAGCAGCGGCCTGACAATTTTCCCGTCACGAATCACTTCCATGCCGGAAAGCCCCTTGCGACCCGCCCCGCGAATGAGACGAAGGAGTATCTCCTCTGCCTGATCGTCCGCCTGATGGCCAACACAAATTTTTGCAGCAGACTCTATTTTCAAAACCTCATCAAAATATGCATAACGCAGATTGCGAGCTGACTCTTCGAGGGAAAGTCCGTTATCCTTGGCAAAGCCTTTCACGTCAATGGTCGTAACATGACAAGCCAGACCTAGATCTCGGGCATAGTGGCGCACGAGGTTCTCTTCCTCACTTGCCTCAACAGGACGCAGACCGTGGTTGACATGGGCCACTGCCAGCCTCACCTTCAACTTTTTTGACAATCGAAAAAGTACGTGCAACAGAGCGACCGAATCCGCACCGCCGGAAACAGCCACGACAACCGTTTCCCCGGCCGAAAACAGTTCTTTCTGCAAACAGTTAGTCAGAATTTTTTTCTCAAATGGATACATACAGGCGCTGATATAAATCTTTCAAGATTCCTTTAAAAGACTGGCAATTCATATGCAATTTATTCTATAGTTATAAAAGGCATGGGAGTAAATAATTGTATTAATTAGTACCAGAAATAACACCTAAATAACCTCTAAGGCACTAAATATCAAATCAGGAAAACACTTTAATGAAAAAGACACCTCCAAAACCAATACGTAAAGCAGTTATCCCTGTTGCCGGTATGGGCACACGTTTCTTGCCGGCCAGCAAGGCAATACCCAAAGAGATGCTCACAATTGTTGACAGACCGACAATTCAATATATCGTTGAAGAAGTTGTCGCTTCCGGTATCGAGGAAGTTATTCTTATCACCAGCGAAGGCAAATCAGCCATTGAAAACCATTTCGACTATGACTTTGAACTTGATGTCCTCTTGGAGAGCAAAGGTAAAACAGAACTTCTAGAAGAGGTCCGCCACATCTCAAATCTTATCGAGATTGTCTCTGTCCGCCAGAAAAAACCTTTAGGACTGGGTCATGCTATCTTGTCAGCTAAAAATGTTATCGGCAATGAACCATTCCTTGTCCTGCTTGGTGATGACCTGGTTGTCTCTGATGTGCCCTGCTGCAAGCAGATGATTGATCTCTACAATGAAGTAGGTGAATCAATTGTTGCTATCCAGAAGGTTCCAATGAACCAGACACATCAATACGGAATCGTGGAGGGCGAACCACTTAAAAAACGTATCTACCAGGTTAATCGCATGGTAGAAAAACC
The DNA here is from genome assembly GCA_015231515.1 of Desulfobulbaceae bacterium. Taxonomy (NCBI): domain Bacteria; kingdom Pseudomonadati; phylum Thermodesulfobacteriota; class Desulfobulbia; order Desulfobulbales; family Desulfobulbaceae; species Desulfobulbaceae bacterium. The sequence continues at coordinate 910 of JADGBM010000029.1, read as the reverse complement.
GGCGCCGGGCACCACCGACTCGAACCTGGCCATTATTGGCCGCTATATTCTTCATCCTGAAATTTTCGATATGCTGGAAAGAACCACCCCCGGTCACGGTGGTGAAATCCAGCTGACCGATGCCCTGCTTGCCTTGGCCAAAAAACGATCCATGTTCGCCTACGAATTCGATGGTACCCGCTTTGACGCTGGTGACAAGCTCGGCTATCTCAAGGCGATTATGGCCTTTGCGCTAAGACACCCTGTCTTAAAGGATGATTTCAAAGCCCATCTTAAAGAAGTTTGCTCATCATTTTAAACAGCTTCAATGTATCTCGAAGTAGCGGTAGCGTCACCGATCAGCAATACACTTACCTATAAATCAAGCCCTGACTTTCCCGCATCTGTCTATAGGCCCGGGTTGCGAGTACTTGTGCCACTTGGGCCCCGCCTGGTCACCGGCTATATTTTACGCTGCGCCCACCATCTTGATGCTGACCCTCAGTATGCAATTCGGGCCATCAATGACCTCCTTGACCCGGAACCAATTTTCCCGGAAAACATGGTTGCTTTTTTTGAGTGGCTGGCAGGATATTATCACTACCCCATCGGCGAGGTTATCAAGTCTGCCCTGCCCGGCGGCCTCACCCCACAAAGCGAACGGCGAGTTACACTGACCAGCACCGGGCAATCCTATTTCTCCGGCCAGTCCCCGGCCGAGCACCCCGCACAACCCTGGTTCAACAAACTCCTGGCAGATCAGAGACTGTCACTGACTACAACAAAGCAGATCTGGCGCAGCAAAGAGCGTCGGCTCCTGAAAAAATTGGAGAATGCCGGCCATGTCATTATAGAAAATGTGGTCAGCACCGATTCAATTAAAACAAAAACTGAAACCTGTTATGCTGTAGCCAACTCTGACTACCCGACA
>JADGBM010000028.1 GCA_015231515.1 Desulfobulbaceae bacterium | reverse complement strand
GCTTAAAACCGGCAGGGTCAGCTTAGATGTCACGCCCTTTCAGGGCTATCTGTACTATTCCAGTCCCCAGGGCGTTGCCCTGGGCTGGTATGTTCTGGCCCTTTCAGGGCAAACCGAATATTTACCTTCAACCTCGCACTCTTTTTACAGTGCCGTTACTGATCATTTGCTGAAAGTGAGAAAGCAGTGCTTTTTCTTCTTTGTCGATAACACCGTCAGCATGCGCCAGGTTCATGATTTCCTGGTATTCGGTGTTTGTTATTTCCAGATCGGAAATTGCGTGATTAATAAGGTGTTTAAGGTCTGTTGCTGATAAACTTGGTTTCTTCATTTGTTATCCTTTCAATTCACTAAAATTAGGTTATGAAAAGTCGATTAATAGTCCAGGAGTTCACCTGGGAGACTTTTTCGTTTCTTGCCCTTTTTATAAGAGGCATGCGATCCATTTCTCCTTGTGATTTATCACCGTCATCAGGGGCGCCGTACCATCATTAACGGCTACCGCTATCATCACTGTCATCGTTTCCAGAACTGTTTTTCTCACTTGACCCATCGTTAAAAAGTTTTGTGTTTGGCCCACCTCACTAATATTTTTCTCTACCCGTAACTATGTAGTCCGGAAAGGACATAATTAACCCCATAGTAAGTGAACATAACTGAAGCGAAGCCAATGATGGAAAACCATGCAACTCTTTGGCCTGTCCATCCTTTTGTGAAACGGAAGTGTATGGCTGCAGCATAAATAAACCAGGTTATTAGCGACCAGGTTTCTTTAGGATCCCAACTCCAATAGGTTCCCCATGAAGAATTAGCCCAAATAGCACCAGTTATTATTCCCGCCGATAGCCAAAGAAATCCAAAAACAAGAGTCTTGTTCAGAATGTCATCAAGGGCTTTTAAAGGAGGCAATTGTGACAGAAATTTCCCAGTCGTATTATTTGTCGTTTCTCTATTTTTTATCAGATATATGGCGCCAAAGCCGCTGGCCACTGCAAAGGCAGCGTAACCGATGAAGCAAGTTACAACATGAGCGATAAGCCAGTTGCTTTGTAAGGCAGGTACAAGAGGCGTAATTGCAGGGTTTTTCATTTCAGCCAGTATCATTGCCAGCGCCGCAAATGGCATGGCAAAAGCGCCAAGAAAGCGATTTTTGTATTTATATTCGACCCATAGATAAAAGATAGCAATCGACCAGGAGAAAAAGACCAGCGATTCATACATGTTTGACAATGGGGCATAACCAATCCCCATCTGGTGAGACTCAACCCACCGGAGTCCTATTCCGGTTGTGTTGATTATAAAAGCCAGGGCTGTTACCACAGTTGCCGCAATTCCAAGATTTCGGGCTCGAAAAACAAAAATCCCTACATAGGCAACTGCTGATAGTAAATAGGCAAATGTTGTGATACCGAGAAATTGTGAACTATCCATAATTACACCTTAATGTTTTATTTCGTTAAAACTAAGATAAGACAAGAACACAGTTGCAACAAATAGAAAATTTAGCTATTATCGTTCGTAAATAGCGAAAGGAGAATTATGGAGTGGCTTAATTATCACCATTTATACTATTTCTGGTCAGTAGCGAGGGAGGAAAGCATAAGCCGAGCTAGTGAACGGCTGCACCTGGCACCTTCCACTATTAGTGCCCAAGTTAGTAAACTTGAAGAGACGCTGGGCGGCAAACTCTTCCACCGAGTTGGTCGCAACCTAGAGCTGACCGAGATGGGGCGAGTTGCCTTGCGATACGCAGATGAGATTTTCGCCCTTGGCCGAGAAATGATGGACACGGTTAAGGGGAGACCAATGTTTGGCCCATTGCGCTTAATTGTTGGTGTCGTAGATGCTTTGCCCAAATTGGTAGTCCGTAAACTTTTAGAACCAGCCTTGCATCTTCCTGAGCAGGTACGCCTTGTGTGCCATGAAGGGAAGGCGGATCAGCTTCTGGCGGAACTCTCCGTTCATAGTCTTGATATTGTGCTAACTGATACACCAGTGAAACCTGGCCTAAGCGTTAAAGCTTACAGCCATTTACTTGGCGAATGCGGAGTGAGTTTTTTTGGAAGTGATCATCTTGTCGCTGGATTAGAGGGAGAGTTCCCCCAATCATTAGATCGCATGCCGATGTTACTTCCCAGTCCTATGTCTGCCTTGCGAGGTTCCCTTGATCAATGGTTTGATTCTATAGATATTCGACCAAATATATCAGGCGAATTTGATGACCCGGCATTGCTAAAGGTTTTCGGTCAGGCTGGTGACGGTTTTTTTGCAGCTCCCTCAATAATTGAAAAAGAAGTTCAACTGCAACACAATGTAAAAATTGTTGGAAGGGCAGATGCTGTTAAAGAACAATTTTATGCGATATCTATTGAGCGAATAATAAAGCACCCAGCTGTCGTTGCAATACAGAATGCTGCTTGTCGCTTTATCTTTGGAACGTCACAAGAAGAAGTGTAGAGAAAAAAAATGTCTAAATTGACAACAACTGGCGCGATCGGGTAAAGGTTAAAATAACAAGGCCAATTAACGCGGACGGCTATGGCCGCCGGTTATTGGCAGCGTTCTGCAGTAACAATTTCTCTGACAGTCCACCGCAACGTAGCTTAAAAAGAGGTTCACCATGGAAACATGCTATGAGTACTTAGGATGCAAAAACCAAGACTGCCCAATGTTTCAGCGAAAAGATAATAAGCATTGTTGGGAAGTTGAAAGAACATTATGCAACCATGATGGCATTCTACTTATGAAGGAAAAACTCGGCAGAGATAAACCAGCCGCATGTATCAATTCAGGTTGTATCTATTACCAAGCAGCAAAGGATAGGGGCCTTGTATAAGGAAATTTGGCACCCATTTATCTTGTATTTCGCTTGTTACTCAACTTTCCGGGGTGGCATAACCCGTTGTTGTTTCGTGATTATTGTCGCGTAGGTTGGGTTGATTTTATTTCATACTGCCAAGTTTGTTGGGTTTGAGGTGCTGGGAAATCAGTAAATAGTCTGTATTTCCTCAAACCCAACAATTCCGGTGGCCATTGAAATGTAACCCAACCTACGAAAAATACCATTAAGTGCATACAATACATTAACCCGGAAAGTTGAGCTTGTTAGTTTCAGCCGTGGAATTCCGTCTTAATATCTCAAAAAGCAAAAGTTTTTTTGTTGGACAACTCAACCATTTTTCTCATCCAATACCCGGCGAACTGTCTCTGCCAAATCTCTTTTTGAGACAGGTTTTTTGAGGTATGCCTTGATTCCAAGAGCTTCAGCTTTTCCTGCATCGATCAACTCACTGAACCCGGAACAAATAATCACAGGAATATCAGGCCGCACCGCCATGAGTTTTTGGCTAAGTTTCGCACCGGTCATCTCGGGCATGGTCATATCCGTAACCACCAGATCAACTTCACCAGGCAGACTTTTAAAGGCCTGTAAAAGTTCATTGCTATCTGTGAAAGAACGCACATGATACCCGAGGTTTTCAAGCATCAACTGCTGCAAGTTCACAATACTATCATCGTCATCCACAATAAGAATATTTTCTGTTCCATATGGGTATCCTTTTTGCTCAGTTTTTGTGACATCTCCTACGGCATGAATACTCGGGATATACACCTCAAATTTTGAACCTATCCCTAACGCACTTGACACTGAGACATATCCGCCATAGTTCTTTACAATACCGTTAACTACAGACAGGCCAAGTCCGGTACCGTCACCCTTCTTTTTAGTTGTGAAGTACGGATCAAATATTTTTCCCAATGTATTTTTGTCTATACCACAACCGGTATCGCTCACCTCAAGTTTCACGTAGATACCGGGAGATAAAATCTTAGTTTGAGCAAGTAATTCTTCTTTCCCAATCTGGCAAGCAGACAGATTAATCGTCATGGTTCCGCCAGTTATCCGCATTGCATGATACGCATTAGTGCACAAATTCATTACTACCTGATGAATCTGCGTTGGATCCACCAGCACCATACCCGCTTTTGTATCGATGTTTGTGATTATCTCTATTGTAGTTGGAATTGAGGATCGCAATAAGCTCAGTGCCTCTCTGACGATCATATGGATTTGCATTGGTATCCTTTCCTGATTGTCTTGTCTGCTGAAAGCTAAAATCTGCCGAACAAGCTCTTTTGCCCGATCTCCAGCTTTAATGACTTGTTCTTGTTGCATCCGAAGCATGCTCCCATCCGGCAATTGTTCAAGAACCATTTCCGAATACCCGAGAATAGCAGTTAAAATGTTATTAAAATCGTGCGCAATTCCTCCAGCGAGAGTACCAATTGCTTCCATCTTCTGAGCTTGTTGTAACTGCCTCTTCAGTTCGTCCTGTTCTGTCACATCGATACAATATTCAATCACCCGCTCGACTGTACCGTCGGACGCGAAAATCGGATACCCATGCACTTCAACAGTTCTCGCCTCGCCCTCAGCGTTTAAATGAGTGTGTTTCAGTACAACCGGACCCAGGTTCTTCTTTATTTCAATGATGGTGCATGGGTGATCTTGTCCCGTACAAGGTTTACTCTGATTGTGGGTAAGCTGGTAGCAAGTGATCCCGGCCTTATATCTTGACAAATGAGAAGCCTTATTTGCCAGAACAATTGTATAGTCGCTGGCATTGATGATGTAAAATGGATGGGTCAGGGCATCCAGGACATTTTGCAGGCATTCATGTTGTTCTTGTATCTCTCGTTCAGACTCCACGCAAAGGCATAGGGCATTTTCCAGTTCAGCAACTTTTTCTTCGAGTTTAGTTGCAACAATTTCGCTGTACTGCTCAAGACATTCAACTTCGTCTTCCTTGAGTAATTTGGACGAAACTGCGGTCTCTTGCTGGCAACTAAAAAGTGTTTGCTCAACTTCAGCCCACAACTCAATGGGATCTTTGGGTTTAAAAATATAAGCGCGAGCGCCTAGCCTTTTAGCAAGTGCCACGTCCTTATCTTCTTGATAGGTGGCAGAGTAAAAGATAAAAGGGATGGTTCGCAGGACTTCATCCTCTTTTATTTTTTTGAGAAAGACAAATCCATCCATAACAGGCATCAGGGCATCTGAGATAATCAGGTCAGGATGGTGGTGTACGGCAATTTCAAGGCCTTCCTTTCCATCTTTGGCCTCGATAGGCTCATGTCCATTTCTTTCAACAATGTGCCGCAACAGGACTCGGTCATCAATGTTATCGTCAACAATTAGGATCTTCATTTGCCAAGTTCCTCCAGTATCTTATTGATATCATCAACGATGGTCAGGGGGTTGATCGGTTTCTCAAAATATCCGTTGCAACCGATCCCAATAATCTTATCTTTATCCCCAGACATGGCAAAAGAGGTGATGGCTATGATAGGTATATCGCAATTGGCTTCGGACGCTCTCAGTCTTCGTGTAGCTTCAAAGCCGTCTATGCCGGGCAGGTCAATATCCATGACAATAAAATATGGTCTTTCCTGAACAGCAATTTCAACACCCATTTCCCCGGTTTCAGCAGATATGACCTTGTAGCCGCTTCTTTTCAGAGCTATGCTGATTAGTTCAAGATTATCTTGGTTGTCTTCAACCACCAGAACTGTTTTCATCGTTTTCCTCCCCTGTTTGTGCAACAAGTGGAATTTTCATAAAAAATGAACTCCCTTTGCCGTAAATGCTTTCCATGCCGACTTCGCCCTGGAGGATCTCCTCTGTTATCTTTTTGACCAGATAGAGGCCAAGACCGGCCCCTTTTTCTCGCACTCGTAAGGGTGTATCAAGACGGTAAAATGGAGTAAACAACCTGGGCAGATCTTTCTCTGCTATCCCGATACCGGTGTCACTGACGGTAATTTGCAGACAATCCTTGCCATTAAAGGTAGAGCTTCCTTTAAGCAGGGAGGTTTTCATGGTAATAGTCCCTTGCTCGGTAAACTTGACGGCATTTGAAAACAGATTCAACAAACATTGAAAAAGTCGACGCCGATCAACATGAAGTTTTTTAGGCTTCACCTCAATCTGTAGGGAAAGGCCCTTGTCATCAATGTCTTTTTTAACCAGTTCAAGGGCCTCGTTGGCAAGATCACGAATATCAAACTCTTCGATCGTGGAATCCATTTTTCCCGCCTCGATCTTAGAGACATCGATAACATCATTGATTAAGGTCAGCAGGTGTTTGCCGGTCCTGAGAACAATGGCCAACTTTGTCTTCTGTTCTTCATTCAAGGGTCCGAACCATTCGTCAAGAACTATGGTTGAAAATCCAATAATGGAGTTCAACGGGGTCCGTAATTCATGGCTCATGGAGGCAATAAACAAGGATTTCAGTCTATCGAGTCCCTGAAGTTTGGCATTAGAAATTTCAAGCTCCCTACTTTTTTCATTGAGATCTTCCACAATGTTCATTAGGGAACGCTGGGTGTCCTGTAGATCGTTGCTTGTTATCTGGAGTTGCCTTGTACGTTCTGTGACTCGCTTTTCGAGTTCCTCGTTGAGTTTTTCAAGCTCAAGTTCGGCCGTTCTGCGCTTTGTAATATCCTGAACTGTCCCAACAGAGCTTGTTGGATCTCCGTTATTATCATAGTAAGACTCACATTGTTCAATGACATATTTGATTCTGCCGTCCTTCATGAGCAGACGGTGCTCTACCGAAAAAGGTATTTTCGAGGTGAGAGATCCGCTATATGCCTTATTCACCATCTCACGATCATCTGGGTGAATGGCATCGAGGAATGCCTCGTATGATGCTGCAAATTTCTTCTTCTCTATCTCAAAGATCCGATATATCTCATCGCTCCACTCCAGGTAATTGGTTTGCAGATTGAGTGACCAATTGCCAACATGAGCTAAACGCTGAGCATTCTTGAGCTGGGCTTCGCTTACGGCAAGTTTCTCTTGGGCTTTCTTCTTGTCAGAGATATCACGGATTGCTGAAACACTTGCTAAACGCCCTTGGTAAGTGAACATCTTGGCTCGAACCTCTATGGGGAAGGTGGTTCCGTCTTTTTTTAAACCTTCTGTCTCATAAGGAAGTTCGTAGTCTGAAAGTATTTTATTTTTAACATTTTCTCTTTCTTCAAAAGTTACACAGTCGCTGGCATCCATGCTAAGAAGTTCAGACGATTGATAACCAAACATTGAGCAAAAAGTTTCATTGGTTTCAAGAATTCTTCCCTTTTCAGTAAAAACAATTCCCTCAAAAGCGGCATCAGAAAGATTGTGGAAACGCTCTTCACTTTCGGTTAACTCGCTGGTTCGTGCAGACACCAATTCCTCAAGACGGTCTCGATGAGTCCGGAGCTCTCCCTCTACCTCTTTCCGAATACTAGCTTCTTTATTTAACAGGATATTCAAATGGGCTAAACTTTTGTAGCGCCAGACAAACATACAAAACAACAGAAGAGATAAGATAGCTCCCATTGTCAAGGCAACTGTAGTCGTTGTCCAAAAAGGTTGCGGTTTCCCATACCATTTCATATAAATGTTCTGGTAGTCTTTGGTCCGGAGGAATTGTTTCAAAGCCGGATTAAGCTGGTCCAACAGCGGATCACCTTTGCGCAACCTGATTGCCCTCTTGATCTCAGCAAGCGGTGGCCCGACAATTGTAAAATGATCATCGATTCTCGCTTGTCTTGCCAGTTTCAGGACCGCCGGTTTTGGATAAATGAATCCATCCACATGTCCGGCCAGCAGATCAAAAAGAGCAGTCGATATTTCAGAGTAGACCACACCTGTGATATTTCCCCGTTCACGGACAATTTGTTCACCAACATTGGTAGGGAGTACGGCAACTTTCCGACCTTCCAGATCATCTAAACCCTTAATGTCATGGGATGTCTTCCGAATAAAAAGTACAACATTAAGGGTCTCCACAGGAATGGTAAAATCATATTCAAGTGCTCGTTCAGCTGTGACCCCTGAGTTAGGGATGAGGTCTGCTGTTCCGTCATTTAATGAGTTGACCGCCTCAACAAAGCTATGTTCCGGTTTATACCTAACCGTTACGTTTATCATACTTGCGACACGATTCAGGACATCAATGGCAAACCCGGCCGGCTCCCCTTTTTCGTCCAGAAAGCAGTGGGGAGGAAAATTTTTGGGAAAGGCCGCGACTACTTCTCTGGCTCCTACCTTGCCGTTATCCTGCGCTTGGGCATGGACTCCTAGCGAGAGAAAAATGACCAGTGCTGTCATCAATACCATCCAGTCACACCGAATGTAGAAAGTGCGATTGGCTCTAATATGAGGTGACAGGTTTTTCACACTACATCACTCCCTTCCATGATTTTCATCTCCAAATCGCTGATTCTCTTCTTCAGTTCAACCATGCGTAGTTCCCGGCCTACAAAAATTTTATTTACTTTAGCCAGTTCAACGTTTTTCGATTCCAGTTCTTTGGTTCGTTCACAAACCCGCTGTTCCAACTCTTCGTTTAGTATACGAAGCTCTTCTTCATTTTCCCGCAATGATGTCTCGATCTTTTTTTGCTCCGAGAGGTCCATAAAGGTTACAATAATAAGCTTGAGGGCAGTCGAGTCATCAAACACCGGATCGGCATGAACTAAGAGCCAGGAAAGCCCATTTATTTCGGGCCTGAATATTTTAACGAGGTAATCTCGTAATGGCTGACGGCTGGATAACACCAGGTTGACCGGGTACTCATCTACAGGCATTTTCGTGCCGTTCTCCCGGAGAAGATGCCAGTCTAGATCAGTTGCCTCTTTACCTAACATCTGATCTTCTGTAAGCCCGAGCAGCTGCTGTGCCATAGAGTTAGAACTCAGGATACGGGTATCCTTGTCATGGACTAGCACTGCTGCACGGATATTGGCAATGAGTGTCCTGTACTTTTCCTCGCTCTCCTGCAATTCACTGTTCTTGGCAAGGAGTTCAGATGACTTAGATTGCAGCACCTCGATAATTTGCTTTAAACTGAGTGACATGGCGTTGAAGGTCGATGCCAATTCGTGCAATTCTCGTCCGCCGGAGATTTGAATCTTTTGGCCAAGCTTGTCAGGGTCGTCGGCAATTTGTTGGGCCTTTTCACTTATATACCTCATTGGCCAGAAGAGTAGCCGTTTTTGCAGCCAAAGTTGTACAGCGTATAGGGCGGTCAAGATCAGAACTAAAAAAATGGAATGATTTCGAGAGATAGTATTTGCATGAGCAAATGGTATTTCGAGCGGCACACGGATTGAGATAGCGGAGACAACTTCGTTTTCATGCCGTCCAAAACTCCTGTTCTCACTGTAATACTTTAATAAACCGACAGGAGCCGCGTCTTCAGTGCTATGACAGCGAAGACAAGAGCTCAGCATAGTTTCCCCGCGCCGGAGAACGACAAAATAAGGATGTCCGTCAACGGTGCGAACAGAAGTGTTCTCTATCAAGTCAGGGTCGATATTGAGTTTTTCGATAAACTCCCGCTCGTAAGCATCGGCTTCGTTTTCTGAACTGCGGGCATTTATTGCACATTCCTTATAGTAATAGTTGTTGCCGCTGAAAATATCAGAGTACTTATTAATCTCGCCAATGGCAAAGGTGGAGGACATCCATGACGGCTCAAAGTAGCCATTTTTAATTTCTGCATCAAGGAGCTTAAGAAGCGGTGGTTTCAGTCGTTTACTGAAATAGGTGTGCACAGCCAGGTTCTGGTCGATAATGATCCGGGCCTGAGTTCTCGCTTCATCAAGAGCATCTTTTTTCATCCAGTAATTAAGGCTGAAAATCATAGCGATGGACGAAAAGGCAAAAATAATCCCGACAATTGCAGCAATTCTGTTGCTGACACTCCACTCGTTTTTTTTGATCATATTCGTTTAGTTTTGCATGTTTGAACCACAACCTTCCGGAAAATTGCCTCATTGTCGGCGTCAGGGTAAAGTTCGAAGTAGTTCTTGCCGTTGAAATCCTCCGGTCGTTTGTTATCCGCTTCGGGATTCATACTGTTTTCAGAACCAGGGCCACAACTACGATTGGCTCTGTTTCTGCTGGTCCGGGGGAGTTGTTACTTTTGCCAAGGCACGATAGATTTCCTCTTCCTCAAAAGGTTTGGCGACGTAATCATCCATTCCCGCGTCGAGACATTTTTTTCGGTCTTCACTCATAGCATAGGCAGTCATTGCCACAATAGGAATATGACCGGCACAAATTTTTCTTGACAATTTTTGGAGCAATTCCTGCTGCTCTCCGGCTATGGGATTTTTTGTGGTCTCACAACGACGGATAAGTCTGGTAGTGGTTAAACCATCCATTATCGGCATTTGAACATCCATCAGAATAACATCGAAATCAGCATCAATAAGGAATCCTAAAGCTTCCCTTCCATTTTGGGCAACTTCTACGTGATGACCTTGTTTTTCAAGAATAATCTTTGCCAGGTCCTGGTTAAACGGGTTGTCTTCAGCCAAGAGGATTTTCAGCGGGGGGCCGGCCCATGTCAAAAAAGTTTTATCCTGTTCGCGAACTTCAGATGCTGGGGAAACCTGGGATTTTTTGAAGGAGGCGGTAAAGGAAAAAGTACTTCCTTTACCTATTTTACTTTCAACCCGCATTTCACCACCCATAAGTTTAATTATTTGTTCGCTAATGGAGAGTCCTAGTCCTGTACCGCCATGAGTTCTGGTCATGCTGCTGTTGGCATGTGAAAAATTATCAAAAATCAGTTTCTGGGCATGTTGAGGAATACCAATCCCTGAATCAACAATTCGAATTTTTATGAACACCTCACTTTCATTTTGGGAAATCATTTCACAGGAAATAATTATATGACCACTTTCAGTGAATTTGATTGCATTGCTAAGAAGATTTATAAGAACCTGCCGTAACCTCAGTTCATCACCAACGAGAGAGGTATGCACCTTACCAGAGAGTTCAAGACGTAAATCCAAGCCTTTTTCCCTAGCTGTTCCAATGAAAATATCAATAATTGAATCAAGAACGCGGGACAAATCAAAGATTTTATTCTCTAACTCCATCAGGCCAGCCTCGACCTTGTCGGAATCAAGAATATCATTAAACAGGTAGAGTAATGACTTAGCAGCATCCTGGACGGTGATTAAATAATGACGTTGTTTATCGGTAAGATCTGTATCAAGCGCTAGACGATTCAAACCGATTATTGCGTTCATGGGGGTGCGAATCTCATGGCTCATGTTGGCCAAAAAATCACTCTTTGCCTTATTGGCCTTCTCCGCTGCCTCTTTTGCCTTACACAGTTCTATTTCTTTTTGTTTACGATCCGTGAGGTCACGTTCTATTGAGATAAGGCGAGGTGGACCTTCGTCTGTTTCCATAAGTCTGGTAGAGACTTCAACAGGGAAGATTGTTCCATCCTTTTTTTGGTGTGCGGTCTCGAATATAATGGTTTCACCGGACATCACCCTGTCCAGGCGGACTCGCATCTGTTCCTTGTTCAGCCCTTTATCAATGTCCTTAATGGGAGTGCCCAATAATTCTTCACGGCGGTATCCGTGCATATCACAAGCAGCCTGGTTTGCATCAACAATGACGGGACCTTCTTCTTCTGAAAGCTCTAATACAACGATATAGTCACCCGCCTGCTCAAAAAGAGTCCTATATTCCTGTTCGCTCTTCCGTGAAAATTTAGTTTGCTGGTCTAATGCCCCAATGGCCGTATTTTTCTCCTTTTCTGTTTTACCAAGCCAATAGGTAGGGAAAATTAACGCTATACAACAAAAAATGGTAACAATAACAACATGCTCCCAGCGTTCTCTGTTAGATACCTCAGCACCTGTATTCAATAAAGAGAGTGATTCGAGTGGCTCAATGACAAACTCCCAATAAAAAGAGAGGACAAAGGCACTGGTTACTGTCAGGAGAAAATATATATATTGTTTTTTCATATATTCACATATTCAATAATGCCAGGCCACCGACAAAAGTCAAAAAAATGTCGCTTATTCTACCCGGTGAGTGGCTAGCCCTTCCGGGGCGGGGTTCGCACCCGCTAAAATATGCGACCTTGCCTGGCCGCACTTATCGCATACACTCCAACTCTTCATGTAAAAACTGTAGCTGCTGAGTTAAACCTTGCAGAGATTCCTCTCCTTTTCTTGTTTGGAAATTTTCTATACGTTCAGCAAGGTTAGCAAGAGCATCAAGCCCCATATTACGAAGGGAGCCTTTCATGGTGTGGGCGGATCGTTTAAGTGATTCAAAATCCTCGTTTTTCAAAGCATTTTCAGCCTGCGACAAATATTCGAGAAGCGATTGTATGCCCGCGTTTATAAGTGTGTTAACCTTTTCGGGCGATATTTTATAGGTCGACATTAAATGGGCTCTAATGTTTTCAACCTTTTCAACGGGGCCCGGTTTATTCACGATGTTTCCTTCTTTAATTTCTCCATCTACAGAGGCATCATTCACTTCTTGAGTAATGACCTTTCCTCCTGTAACTTGAGCGATGGTTCGGAAAACCTCCAGGGGGGCGAACGGTTTCGTAATATAACCGTCCATGCCAGACTCAATGCATATCCTGCGGTCATCGGCCATGGCACGAGCTGTCATGGCGATAATCGGAATCGTTTTCCCCTTCAGGTTATTCTGGACTTGAATAAGAAGCTCCCGGTAGTCTTCTGACACAACAGGCGCTGGCCTCTCGCATGCCCTGATCAGCTTGGTGGCACTGATGCCATCCAACTCAGGCATTTGAACATCCATAAGGATGACATCATACGTGCTGGATGACAGCATTTTAAGGGCCTCCAGGCCATTCTCCGCCAGAGCGACAGTGTGGTTATGCCTTTCCAAAATGGCCTGCGCCAAATCACGATTAAACTGGTTATCTTCGACCAGCAGGATGTGCATATGAGGCAGCACAATTTTTATTGATAATGCTTCATCTTTTTTCTGAATAAGATCGGCGTCACCCTGGAGAAATCGCGCTGTGAAATAAAAAGCGGCTCCTCTGCCCGGCTCACTTTCAACCCAGATATCACCTCCAAAAAGCTTGGTGAGCTTTTGACAGATGGCCAACCCAAGACCTGTGCCGCCGAACTTTCGGGTTATGCTGTTGTCTGCCTGGCTGAACTGGGTGAAAATATCAGGCAGTGCCTCTGCGGATATGCCGATGCCCGTATCCTGCACAGAGAATTGCAGTATAATGCCTTCATCCTTTGCGCCGTCAGAGGCACTTTGCACATGAATGCTGATCTCTCCGGTTTCGGTAAATTTGAGTGCATTGCCAACTAAATTGAGCAATATTTGCCGCAACCTGTATTCATCGCCCAGCAACTGCGTGTTTATGCCTGGCGGAAAATGATATCGCAAATCCAGCCCTTTTTCCCTGGCTTTCATGTCAAAGGTTTTCACCACCGATTGAAGCAGGTTTTCTAATTCAAAATGAACCTCATCGAGTTCCATTTGATTCGCTTCAATTTTCGAAAAATCCAGAATCTCGTTAATGATGCTCAGTAATAACTCTGCTGATTGAAAGGCTGTTTCCAGGTACCGTCGCTGTTCTGGATTTCTCGATGACTCAAGGGCCAGCCTGATCATCCCTAAAACCGCATTCATTGGCGTCCTTATTTCATGGCTCATATTGGCTAGAAACATGCTCTTTGCCTCGCTTGCCGCCTCGGCCTTCTTCTTTGCTTCGGTAAGTTCTCTCTCTGCATGCATTCTCTCTGCTATTTCCAACTGCATATTATCGTTCATGCATATGAGTTCGGTCGTTCGGTCTTCGACACGCAGTTCAAGCTCTTCCTCGTTGCGTTTCAAATCCTGCTGATATTTCTTGACCGCATGAATCATTTTCTGGAGTGACATGCATAGATTTCTGACTTCGACGGCGCCGTGAGCAACAAACTCTCCCGAAGGAATCCCGTTTTTATCTGTTCTGCTCAGGCTAATGATAATCTCTGAAATGGGCTTCAAGACAAAATATTGGATGGCGAAAAAGAGCAATACGATGAGCAGCGTTGATAAAATCACCATATTGAGCAGACTCTCTCTGATGATTCTGACAAGTTCCGGTTTGATGATTTCGTCTGAGCAGCAGATGGTGATTTCTCCGAGCGGTTTCCCGGAAGCAGAGGTCAGAGGTGAAGTTACAGAGAGAAAACATGACTCCAAAAGAGCAGTTAAAGTTTGATTTTCCGGATCATAATCAATAACACTGCCGTCCTCATTTCTGATTTTGCCGGTTAAATATGCTTCCTGCCCAAGAATCATGCCCATATGGAAATCGCGAACGATAATGGCTAAGAACTCTTCATGAGCCATCTCGCTCAACACAAGTTTTTCATATTCATTGATGGAATAGGATTCAACAAGATTTTGAACGTTATTGGTTAAGGTCTCCAGTGATAAATCTGCATGGAATTTCATATGCTCGACAATCTTGCCTTTTTGCAAGTGATAAAAAACAAACGAATCCAACACCAGAACTGATATCACGGTAATGACGACGATGAAGCCGAGTATCCGGCAAAGTGAATAGTTCATCTGCTCACCCTGTAAAAGGTTAATGGCCTTCGAGACCGAACACTTTCTTCCGAATCATTGGCAGTTGCTCGGCAATATTTTTCGCTGAGATGACGAGAACCGGGAGCTGTTGAGTTTTCGTAACAGGTCGGCCTTTGAGATGATTATCCATTGCGTCAAAGGCCTTTTCTCCTATCAAAAACGGCTGCTGCATGCCTGCCCCCACCAGGATCCCTTCAGGGATCAACTCGATAAACTCCGGTTCCGCATCAAAGGTAACGAGAAGTATTTCGTTTTTTTTGCCAGCGGCATGGATGGCGTCCAAAGCTCCCTGATATCGGTTTGATCCCTGGAGCCAGATCGCTCGCAGATCGGGGTTTGTTTCAATCATATCGGCGGTGAAATTATAGGTCTCCTGATGCGAAAACGTTTCCTGCTGCTTGATTTTCATGTCTTGAATACCCTCTTCATTCATCGCTTTGATAAATCCTGCTGTGCGTTGCTTGCCATTCTCACGCCTTTGTGGAATGGCAATAATGCCTACCTGACCATTTTGCCAACCATGAATTTTTAGCTCCCTTGCAAGCAATTTGCCTAATTGATAAGCTCCATCTCGGTTATCGGAAGTGATATAGGATACGTATTCGCCTTCTTCTGTGCCAATATCAGCAATCACTACAGGGATATCAGCATTCCGGGCGAGTTTGAGTAACGTAACGCAGGCCGAAGAATTGGTAGGAGACACAATAATGCCGGCGACACCATCTCTTATTGCCTTGACTAAATTCTGCAATTCAGCCTTTGCACTGTTTTCTGCGCTATAAACCTTCGCCTCATAACCGAGATCTTCTGCTCTCGATCTGATGCCGCGCCAAATGATGTCCCAGAACGGAATGTTCTGGTCAGAAACAATATAGGCTATTTGGGGTTTAGAAATTTTTTCGCCATTGCTCGTTTCAATAAAGAACAATAGCATCATGAAAATTAAAGAAAAACAACCTATGATTTTTTTAGAAAATCGCGACCTTCTTTTATCTTTTTTCAAACGAAAAAATTCTTGATCTGGAAACATTAAAACCACCAATGCACACAAATTGATATCACGCCAATGATTGTCAAACTGGCGCATTTATCTCCGACCGCGTCGGAGATAATGGACTACAGGAAATATAATTCGGCCTGAAAATTCAAAAGTATCATTTTGGTTGAATGTGTTTTGCACCACAGTATGTGTCAAATGGTATCACATTTCACCGATAAATTTCAAAATATTTCTGGATTACATTCTCTCCTTGAGATCAAGAGATATTTTATCGATACCAAGTGAACTCATCAACGATACGAAAGCATCATTATGCCCTTGAGTTATAAATAAGTAAACATCACCTCTTGCCAACTCCAAGGTGCACGATAATCCGTCAAGCCGAACTCGACAGCCACCAAAACCTTTGCCTGACAAATGCTGCTCAGCCCTCTCTATTATATTCAGGTGCTGTAAGGTAATAGATTGCCCTGAGGCAATTCGAGTAGCAAGACAGGAGGCAGAATGTTTATCCCAAGAGGAAAGTCCCAAATATCTACTTAGTATACGGATATCTTTCTTGGTTAATTTTGCTTCAACCAATGGAGTTTTAACCCCCAATTCCTGAACAGCCTTGGCGCCGGGACGAAACTGCTTAAGATCATCAAGATTTGTACCATCGGCAAGGTTGTGGATTCCAAGCTGATTGGCCTCTCTTAAAATTTCGGAAAAAATCTTCTTTTTGCAAAAATAACAGCGGTCTTTTGGATTAGCAACGAATTCAGGAAAAGAGAGAAGGTCAAATTGGAGAACTACGAGGGGAGCAGCAATCTCGTGGGCCGAAGCAAAAGCTGAATTTTTCTCAGCTGCTGACTGTACTATTGAATCGGCAAAATAGGCGGTTACATCATCACCCACCTGGTCATAGGCAACTTTTAAAAGGAGTGAGCTATCAACACCACCTGAAAAAGCCACTGCAACTTTTTCGTAACCAGCGATGATAGTTCTCAGCTGATCTAATTTATACGCAAGATCTTCCGGCAGACTGGTCAAACTTTCTACTTGTCTGGAATTGTATTCACGGGTTGTTGAACTAAAAACTCACCATCAAGGATCCATTGCTTTAAGGTCTCAGCTATCTCCCGGGCACGAACAACACTGGACAGCGGGGCTGTAACCACGCTCTGACCGTTAACCTCAATTGTGCCGCTTTTCAGCTCTGCATAACTGACTTCGCCATAATTTCGTGTAACACGATTGGCATAATCAAAGCCATAGTCAACAACTTGAGTAAACAACTCTTTATCTGAAACACCCGTATAAGCCGCCATTTGCTCATTAAGAATCGGTATGGGAATGCCAAGCCCGACAGCCATCGAGCTGCCATAGCCCTGCATACTGATACCTTTAAGCCACTTTGATGACATCTGTTTAAGGTCGCCCTGCACCATAAGTGTACCAGCAGGACGACGAGGCACCCCATTTTCAGATCTCAGCGCCGCCGGATTATGCTGAGTGCCGTGCCAGGTTACATAGCCAACGCCACCACCAAGAAATATTCTGGTGCCAAGCCCGATAGAATGATAATAGGGGTCGTTAAGCAAAGGGCTTAACTCTCCTGCACTACAGTACGTCGCACTTCTGCCGTTTGATTTTAAGGTTCCCATATAGGTGTATATGGTCTTGTCGGAAAGGTTCACGGCACAATTGTAATTTTGGTAGGCGTTTCTAGGATTACAGAGCAAGGCGTATGGAATCTCATCAAGAGTCACCTCTTTCTCCCAGGTCTTATTGGGATAACAATCGGTCCCATAACCTGAAGATTTCAAGAAAATTTTCTTACCCGCAACCAGATCTTCGATGACATGGCCTCCGCCGTACAGGAACTCTCCAGGAAACACCTTATTTAATGGATCTTCACGACATGGTTCAGTAGCACCAATATAGACATCAACAGCGGCTAACCCGGCATAGGCGGGAACATTATTTAAGGTAACCTCTGCCATTTTTATGGTTGGCGTAGTTTGACCAAAATTCAAGAAGGCCCCTGATGAACACATAGGAGAAAAGGTTCCGGTTGTCACAACATCAACTCGCGCAGCCGCCTTAACCTTGCCTTCCTTACGTACAATATCAACCATCTCTTCTGCTGTAACAACAACAGCCTTACCAGCCTTTATTTTGGCATTTATATCATCGTATGATTTGACAACTTTAAACTTACTCATTTGACTCTCAAAATAGTTCGTAGTTAGTGTACTGACGGCTTAAGCACAAGGGGAAAGCCAGACAGAATCGTTATTCCATAACAGACAAAACCTCGTGACCAGCCTTCTTAAGTGAGTTGACTACCAGTTCAGAATCACAATTTTCAAGCCTGAAATAGTATATTTTCTTCTTGGACTGACTATCCATTGCCACATTAATAATATCACTACCACAATCGTTGATAATCTTGGTTACCATATCAATGCTGCCTTTATCTTCATTCACAATAACATCAATACGCGTCGTTGCTTTTAACAATCCCATGACTTCAATGAAAGCAGACAACAGATCCGAGGCAGTAATCACCCCCACAAGTTTTCCGGCTGACATGACAGGAAGCCCGCCAATTTTATTATCGTGGATAATCTTCGCTGCAGTTTCAATGCTTTCATTGGCATCAATTTTCATCGGGTTGGTCAACATAACCTGGTGAACTGGTATCTCTTCAACCATAGATGGAAAGGAAAATTGTCTCAAGTCACTCTCGGTAATAAAACCAACAAGCTCCCCGTCTTCAACTACTGGAAGATGACGGATATTGTGCTTTTTCATAAGTTGATTTGCTTCATGCAAAAGAGTACTACGCGTTACTGTAATGGGGTTCTTACAAATCCAGTTTTTTACTTTCATGTTTCACTCACTTTTGACTCTAAGTCGCTTTAAAGACTGAGTATTTTTACCTACAACCAATACCCAATGATAGTCACTGTTAATTAGAATACTTTCTTAAATAATGCAACAAAGAAGGACTACCTTCGGGAAATTAGCCCATGAAAATAAATTAATAGCGAATTTAACTTTGAAAGTTAGTTAATATGCTTTAGAGTCGTGAGCTTTGCCAGTTTAAATCTCCAGGCATAGTATGGACACTTAACAGAGCAACTCATGTTGCTGTAAAACACAGCATTTCCAAGTATATGACCCCAGTGACAACCGATGACAAAACAAGATTCTACCAAAGACAGCCTCTTAAAAGTACGTGACAAAATCGATGCAATTGACGACCAGTTTTTACAACTACTGAAAGATCGCCTCAATTGCGCTAAAGAGATCGGCCATCTTAAAAACAAGGAAAATCGTGCAAAATGGGACCCACTCAGAGAACGACAAATCTTTGAACGCCTCAAAGCTATCAACAATGGCGAGTTTCCTGAGTCCCCCATGATCAGCATTTTTCGTGAGATTATAACAACCTGCAGGTTATCCCAAAAGGCTGTTGAGGTGGGTTATCTTGGCCCTGCTGCCACTTTTTCGCATCTTGCTGGAGTCAAGTACTTCGGTCACTCAGCCAAATTCAAGCCTCTCCAGACCATTGACGATATCTTCCATGATGTTGAACATGGCAGAATAGGCTATGGAATTGTGCCGGTCGAAAACTCTATTGAAGGGTCTGTCACCTCAACGCTTGATTCATTTATTAAATATCGAGTGAAAATCAGTGGCGAAGTTAATCTGGGCATAAAACATAACCTGGTTAATCATTCCGGTTCCATTGAGGACATTAAACTTGTAGTTTCTCACTCGCAACCACTTGCCCAATGCCGTGGCTGGCTAAAGGAAAATTTAGTAGATGTGCCCACCCAAACGGTATTCAGTACCGGTGTTGCAGCTCAAATGGCCAGTAAGGATCACGATTTAGCTGCAGTTGCAAGTGACCTTGCTATTAAAACATACGACCTGCAGGTTGTTGCACGAGGCATTGAAGATTATCGCGGCAACACAACCCGTTTTCTGGTTATTGGCCCACACTCTCCTGCACGTAGCGGTAAAGACAAGACATCGCTACTATTGAGCTTACTTGATCGCCCAGGAGCCTTGCACAGCATTTTGAGCATTCTGGCCGATCATAATATTAATCTCAGCAAAATCGAATCAAGACCAGTCAAGGGCGAAGCTGGAAAGTATATCTTTTTCATTGATGTCCTCGGTCATGTTGACGACCCTGTTATAAAAAAAGCTAACGATCAGCTGCGAGAGTCGTGTGCCAGTTTTGAATGCCTTGGTTCCTACCCTCAGACTGAAGACGAATAGCCAGGCCTTCGGCCCCTCAATTCACAATTGTAAATACTTATGCTCATACTCGGTGTTGAAAGCTCATGCGATGAAACTGCAGCTGCTGTTATTGCCGACAATACCACACTTTTGTCGAGCGTAATCAACTCACAGATTGAGATCCACAGTCTTTACGGTGGTGTTGTGCCTGAACTTGCCTCAAGACACCATGTAGAAAACATCTACCCTGTCGTGAATGAGGCCTTGGTTCAAGCCGGCATCAGCATTTCAGATCTCGACGGTTTAGCCGTTACACAGGGCCCCGGACTTATCGGTTCGCTTCTGGTCGGGCTCTCCTTTGTAAAGGCCATATCCTATGTCACGAAGATTCCCTATGTCGGCGTTGACCATCTTTCCGGGCATTTACTTTCAGTTTTTTTGGGTGATTCTCACCCCGAATTTCCGTATATCGCCCTGGTAGCCTCTGGTGGCCATTCCAGTATATTTAAGGTTGATTCGTGGTCTTCATTTACCCTTTTAGGCCGTTCTCGAGACGATGCAGCTGGAGAAGCTTTCGATAAAGTAGCCAAGTTACTGGGACTTCCATATCCAGGTGGTCCTGTTATCAGTGAAATATCCAAGTCGGGAGATCCCTGTTCGATTAAATTCCCGCGTGCCTGGCTCGACAAAGACAGTCTGGATTTTTCTTTCAGCGGGGTTAAAACCTCTGTTGCCAATCACGTTAATCAATGCCAACAAAAAAATACGAAACCGGCGCTCGAAGATATCTGCGCCTCTTTCCAGGAAGCAGTTTGTGATGTTCTGGTTGATAAAACAATCAGAGCTGCACAACTGAACAAAATAGCATCAGTAGTCGTTGCTGGCGGAGTCGCCGCCAACCCGAGACTGCGTGAACTTTTTTCCCAGCGCTGTAAAGATACCGAGCTGAATCTCTTTCTCACCCCCACCAGTTTTTGTTCTGACAATGCAGCCATGATTGCACTAGCGGGTTCATTCCAGTTTGAAGCCAACAAAACTCTAACCTACGACATGGATGTCTACTCCAGATCGCAGATAGCACCTTAATGCTTGCCCCTAAACGACTCCTTAAATATTACTATGTAAAGTTGATTCGCTTAAAGGGTGACCCTAGAACCATTGCCAGGGGTATCGCCCTGGGGACTTTTGTCGGCATTACTCCAACAATGCCATTGAAAACTGTTG
Source organism: Desulfobulbaceae bacterium (assembly GCA_015231515.1). Lineage (NCBI taxonomy): Bacteria > Pseudomonadati > Thermodesulfobacteriota > Desulfobulbia > Desulfobulbales > Desulfobulbaceae > Desulfobulbaceae bacterium. Next base: position 11,783 of record JADGBM010000028.1, on the reverse strand, counting down.
CCCTTTTGGTACTCATACCCATCTTTCGGGCAAATTTTGTTGCTGCTTTTTTATCCAGTGCGCTCATGAGCAACCCTTTAACCTATTTTCCGCAATATTATCTCTCCTGGCTCATTGGCAATGCTTTAATTCCAGCAAACCTGTCCTGGGACCGTATTAGCTCGGTGATGGATATTGTTTTTTCAGATGCCGGCATCACAGATATTCTCCGTTCGTTTTCTCAACTTGGTGCCGACACTGCCATTGTCCTTGTGGTTGGAGGATTTATCCTGGCAACCCCTTTTACGATTGCAGCATACTTTTTTTCCCTGAAATTCTTAATTGCCCTGCGCCAGAAAAAACGCGAAAAACAGATCTTAAATTAAGTTACTGAATTTTTCCTACGACATGACCCATGCCAAATCTTCATAAGATTAAAGAAATTCTCAAAGACCAGAATCTTGCCCCAAAGAAGCGTTTTGGGCAAAACTTTCTTATTCATGAGCAGACCATTGAAACCATCCTTGACCGGGCTGCACCAGGTAAGGAAGATATAATCGTCGAATTTGGAGTGGGGCTCGGCTCCTTAACCCTGCCCCTGGCACGACGTGTCAAGAAAGTTATTGGCATTGAGATTGATGCCGGAATTGTCAGATGGCATCGTGAACAGAATACTCTTCCGGACAACGTTGAACTCATCCACCAGGATCTCTTGAAATCGGATTTTTCTAAATTGGCTTCCAGCACAGGCGGCCCACTTAAAATTATTGCTAACCTGCCCTACTCTATCTCCAATCCCGTTATTTTTAAGCTTATTGAAGATATTGAGTACATTCATTCAGCCACACTGATGCTGCAGAAAGAAGTCGCCGACCGCCTATGCGCATCACCACGAACCAAGGCTTATGGAGTGTTATCCGTCATACTTGGCACTTGCGCTGAGATAAAACCACTGCTCAAAATTGGTCCTGGCCAGTTTCACCCCAGACCGAAAGTAGACTCGGTAGTTGTCAAAATCTCTTTTTTACCCGTCTCAGATAGAGTAAAATGCCTTCCTCTATTTGAACGCAAGATATTCACTACCATAGTTAAAAACGCCTTTCAACAGCGTCGAAAAACCCTGCTGAACGCCCTGTCCTCTGCCAGCATAAACAATACAACCAAAGCCGATGTCATTGAGATTCTTCATGGAGCCGGCATTGAGCAATCAATTCGACCAGACCAACTATCACCTGAGCAATATATTCAAATTGCCCAGAGCTACTCCACCCATTCATCCTCATCGCACAATGTATAATTTCGTCCTTGAGAACCCGACCAAAATCATTTTTGGTCAAGACACCATCAAACAGATCGGCCCTGAGGTCAGCCTGTTTGGCAAAAATGTTTTACTGGTCTACGGCTCCGGCAGTATTGTGCGCAATGGTATTTACGACAGGGTTACCGCCTCTCTTGGTGATGCCTGTCTGCATGTAACCGAACTTAATGGGATTCGCTCCAACCCCCTGCTTTCTGACGTACGACGTGGAATAGATCTTGCCAAGAATCACAGTGTTGATGTTGTGTTGGCCGTTGGTGGCGGCAGTGTGATTGATTCAGCCAAGGCGATTGCGGCCGGTGCCGTTGTTGATCACAATGTCTGGCAATTCTTCAGAGGCAAAAAAGGTATCACCAATCCCTTACCGGTCTGTACTGTGCTTACTCTTGCTGCCTCTGGTTCAGAAATGAATGGCGGCATGGTGATAACCAATGAACAGACTTCTGCAAAACTGGGAACTGGCAATAAAAAACTCTGCCCAAAGGTCTCTATTCTAGACCCGACAGCAACCTTTTCTGTACCAGCTAACTATACAGCCTACGGAGCAGTCGATGCTATCGCCCACTGTCTTGAGTTTTATTTCAATGCCCAACTGGTCAACTCTCCGGTGCAGGATCGTTTTATTGAGGGCCTTATAATTAACATCATTGAGGCCTGCAATACCCTTATGCTTGAACCAGATAACTACGAGGCTCGAGCCAATATCATGTGGTGTGCCACAATGGCACTCAACGGTTGGACAGCTGCCGGACTCGGCATGGTAGGATTCCCGATGCATATGATTGAGCACTCGCTAAGTGCGTATTACGATATTGCCCATGGCGCTGGTCTTTCTATTATCATCCCTGCCTGGATGCGCTGGGCTCAAAATTCCCACACTAAAAAACTTGCCCAGTTTGCTGAACGTGTTTTCCAGATACACACCGGGACTTCCGGCAGTAAAGCCGCAACTGGCATTGAAAGGCTTACAGACTGGTTTGCAACGGTTCACTGTCCGATTAAACTTTCGCATTGCTCAATCGACACGAACGATATCACAAAACTTACCGAGCACAGTTTGATCCAGGCAAAAATCTGGCGATTAAAAGAGTACAATCCAGAGATCATCGAAGAGATATTATCTCTCGCTTCATAAAACTCTTTATCAGTTGTGCTCCTCCCCTTAGTTTTTCTTTAATTTTTCTCAAAAAAAATTGCCAACTAGTTGAAAATACCACTAATATAAAAATAGGGGGTATATTATGCCGAGCACAAAAAGAGCAAAGGTCGATTTTCTTATAGTTGGCCAATCAGTTGAAACATTTAAAAATGACATCGCCTTACTTCAGAAGGCAGGTTATCGAAACGTTCAGTTTGCAGACGACGGTATTCTCGCCAATAACACTCTCACATCGTCACATGTTGGTTTTGTAATTTCAGAACTTGAAATGCCGAATATGAACGGTATTGAATTTCTGAAACTGATTCGTCGACATCCTTTTTTCATGGCCACACCATTCTTATTGGTTTCCAAAGACAAGCAAATGGACATGATCAAGTACGCTCTCGACGAATTAGCCGACGGATATCTTTTAACCCCCTACAGCGGCGAAGAGTTTCTTTGCGCCATAATCCGCATACAGCAAAAGATTTCATCATTATCCAACCTACAAGTCATGATCCGTAAAGCCAGAATTCAATTCCTTAAACGCGAATATGACAAATCAATAGCTATTGTTAATGAGATCCTTAGCCACGAACCTGAGAATATCGAGGCATTGCTAATACTAAGTGAATGCCTATACCGACAAAGAAATGTTGAAGCTGCCCGTAAGCATCTGAAGTTTATTTTGAAAAAATTTTCACACAACTGCAAAGCGCTGCATTTACTCAGTAAACTTTGCCAGTTCGAGTCTGATTGTGGTGATGCCTTCACATACCTGACAAGTGCACAACGCCAAACCCCTTTAAATAAAGATCTCCAAATTGATCTTGGCAAATTCTATCTTGAAACAGGAATGGATGAGAAAGCAGATGAAGTCTTTAACGACATCCTTAGCTCTAGCCCAACTGATTTTAATTTAATAAAAATCGGCAAAGCACTGCTAAAGAAAAATAGGCTTGAGGACGCTTCAAAATTTCTCGACAAAACGGTGCGACCACTGCCAGGAACAGCCTATATATTTAAGATGTATGCAGATTTGCTTGAAAAAGAAGGAAATAGCGACGCTCAGATAGAGCAACTACAGAAGTGTGTTTCATTATCACCAGGCAATCCCGACTACTCAATCTCACTTGCCAATGTCTTAAAAAGTGTCGGCCGTAGCCCTGAAGCACAGAATATTTTGAAAAATTACCTGACGATTGATCCTGAGAATGAGACCGTCAAATCAATGGCTGCCTCATTTTAATTTAAACCATTCTTGTTTTTTTACCCAGAGCGCCAGTCGATCCATTCCTTCAGACGTTGAAACCAGAGGAGCATAGCCAAAATCTTTCCTGGCAGCCTCAATAGAAAACCAATGTGATTTAGCCAACTGCTGAGCCACAAATCTCGTCATCAACGGCTCTTTTTTTATACGAAAGGCCGCAAAAACATATTCCATCAACATCCCGACGTAATAGGCCCTGCGAAAACTGATTGTATTTGATACTTGCGGAATACCCAGCCTTTCATAAAGGCAATTAATCCACTGCCAAAGATTCACCGGTTCACCCTGTGAGATAAAATATGCCTTTCCAGCAACAGCGTTGTCTGTTTCAAGACTTAAAGCTGCCTGAATGTGCGCGTCGACCACATTGTCAATGTAGACAATATCAACACTATTATCCCCCGCCCCCACCTGTTTTACTAACCCTTTTTTGCCTCGCATCACCAATCGGGGAATGAGATTCGTATCTCCTGGCCCCCATATGAGATGCGGTCTAAGAGAAACAGTTTTCAGCAGATCTGAGGTGGCAGACAAAACCTCTTTTTCGGCGGCAATTTTACTTTCAGCGTAATGACATAATGGCCTGGAACTATAAGGGAGTGCTTCATCACCATTAATAATATCGGCATCATTAAAGACTACACTTGGCGTACTTGTGTAGATCAAGTTTGAAATGTTATTTTTCTGGCAGGCGTAAATAACATTTTTTGTGCCGCCGTGGTTGATGGAGAAATACTCATCACGACTTCCCCACACCCCAGCCTTCGCAGCAACATGAAACACCGTATCACAATTGGCACTTGCCTTAACCAGAAATTCAGAGTCCCGAATATCGCCAATACAAATTTCAACTGGAAGTCGTTTGAATTTGGGATATTCACTTCGCCCAACTATTACAGGAGTAACACCCATACTCACCAGTCGTTTAACAATGGCGGATCCAACAAAACCACCACCCCCTGTCACCAAAGCTTTTTTCATATGTATTTATCTACCAGTTGGGTCAGATTCTTTTAGAGAAAAAGGGCAAATAATAAAATCCGTCAAAATGATGCATTAATTGGCATGAATCGTTATAATGTCCAAATTACATTGTCTACATTTCTAATACAAGGAACCCCATGCAAAAAAAAGCTTTAATTACAGGCGTAACTGGTCAAGATGGCGCCTATCTGGCAGAATTTCTTTTAAAAAAAGGCTATGAAGTTCATGGCATAAAACGCCGCACTTCACTTTTTAATACGGATCGGATTGACCATCTTTATCAGGACCCCCATATTGAAGGCCGGAATTTCATTCTGCATCATGGCGACATGACTGATTCAACGAGTCTGATCCATATTATCGAAAAAGTGCAACCTGACGAACTTTATAATTTAGCGGCGCAATCACATGTCGCAGTTTCCTTTGAAGAACCCGAATACACTGCCAACTCCGATGCCCTCGGCACGTTAAGGCTCCTTGAAGCCATACGCATCCTTGGCTTGACCAATAAAACACGTATCTATCAGGCTTCAACCTCCGAACTCTATGGCAAAGTTCAGGAAACGCCCCAGACCGAAACAACTCCGTTTTATCCCAGGTCACCATATGCAGTTGCCAAACTATACTCGTTTTGGACTATCGTTAATTACCGCGAAGCTTACGGAATGTACGCCTGCAACGGCATACTTTTTAACCATGAGTCACCAATCCGCGGTGAAACTTTTGTAACACGAAAAATTACCAGGGCATTATCTCGAATTGTCCTTGGCCTACAGGACACCGTTCACCTGGGCAATTTAGATGCTAAACGAGACTGGGGACATGCCAGAGATTATGTTGAGATGCAGTGGTTAATGCTGCAACAAGACACACCGGAGGATTTTGTTATTGCCTCTGGCGTTCAGTACTCTGTTCGTGATTTTGTGAATTATGCTGCAAAAGAGCTTGGCGTTACCTTAAAATGGCAGGGTGAAGGCACTAACGAAACAGCACAGATTGACGCTATTAGCGAGGCGGGGCTCAAGATATGTAGTAAGGCAAAACAGTTGATGCCGGATAAATCTCCACTTAAAACTGGCGATGTTATTGTCCGTGTTGACCCGCGCTATTATCGTCCAACGGAGGTTGAAACCTTGTTAGGCAATCCAGCCAAGGCAAAACAGAAATTAGGTTGGGAGCCCAAAACAACCTTTGCTACTCTCGTTAAAGAGATGGTCTGCGCAGACCTGCAGGAGGCCCAGCGGGATGCACTGTGCAAACGTGAAGGCTTCAACACCTTTAATCACCATGAATAAAAATAGTAAAATATATATTGCCGGACACCGCGGCTTGGTCGGCTCAGCAATTTTACGAAAGCTTCAAACGGACGGTTATACAAATTTAACCTATCGTACCAGTAAGGAGTTAAACCTTATTAACCAGCAGGATGTCGCTGATTTTTTTGCCAGAGAAAGTCCTGATTATGTTTTTTTTGCGGCAGCAAGAGTCGGGGGTATAAACGCCAACAACACCTATAGAGCCGATTTCATTTATCAGAACTTGATGATTCAAGCAAATGTCATTCATCAAAGCTGGGTTCACAATGTGAAAAGATTGCTTTTTCTTGGCAGTTCCTGCATCTACCCTCGGGAATGCCCACAGCCAATCAGAGAAGAGTTTCTGATGACCGGAGCTCTTGAACCTACAAACTCACCATACGCAACAGCTAAAATTGCCGGAATCGAAATGTGCTGGTCCTACAACTCACAATATGGCACGCAATTCATCCCGGTTATGCCCACAAATCTTTATGGCACTAATGATAACTTCGATCTTGAATCTTCACATGTCCTGCCGGCAATGATACGTAAATTTCATCTTGCAAAAATGGCTATGCAGGGAGATCTTGAAGCTATACAGAAAGACGAATTAACCTATGGATCAATTCCCCCAGACATCAAAAATGCTATAGGTTATAAATCCAAAGAACATTCGCTCTCCACTAACACCTCTGCAAAGGTAATTCTCTGGGGAAGCGGAGCTCCTAAGCGTGAATTTCTTCATGCTGAAGATATGGTTGATGCCTGCACCTTTATTATGAACCAGCCTGACAGGGCTCTAAATTTTGACCTTGAGCCATTTGCCTCCTGCTTATACAATATTGGTTCAGGCTCTGATCAGACAATTTATGAGTTAGCAATGATGATTAAGGAGATCGTTGGTTATGACGGAGAAATAGCCTGGGACAACTCCAAGCCAGATGGCACACCACAAAAACTTTTAGACAGCAACCGCATTAACCTTCTGGGCTGGAACCCGAGTTACACATTGAGAGATGGCCTTCAAAAAACATACGATTGGTATTGCTCTAACCTCATGGGATAACTAACATGAAAATTCTTGTTACCGGCGGTGCCGGCTATATTGGCAGTCATACTTGTCTGGAACTACTTAATGCGGGCTATGAAGTTGTCGTTGTTGATAATCTGGTCAACAGCAAGCAGGAATCTCTGCGACGTGTTGAACAACTTACCGGCAAATCAATTACTTTTTTCGAGGTTGATCTGCTCAATGAGCACGAGTTGGACAAGGTTTTCAAACAGCATGCAATTGATGCGGTAATTCATTTTGCCGGGCTCAAGGCTGTTGGCGAATCCGTATCAATGCCGCTTCAATATTACGACAACAATCTCACCGGCACAATTGTCCTTTGCCGGGTTATGACAGCTAATAATGTAAAAAATATTGTTTTCAGCTCATCCGCCACTGTTTATGGCGATCCGGCAACAGTGCCGATCACCGAAGAGTTTCCACTATCAGCGACAAACCCCTATGGCAACTCAAAACTTTTCATTGAACATATATTAAAAGACCTGCACACCTCTGATAGCACCTGGAACGTTGCCCTTTTACGCTATTTCAACCCTGTCGGTGCCCATAAGAGCGGTCGCATTGGAGAAGATCCAAACGATATACCAAACAACCTGATGCCTTATGTGGCTCAGGTGGCAGTTGGAAAGTTAAAAGAACTATCTGTTTTCGGCAATGACTACCACACTCCTGATGGAACTGGTGTTCGGGACTACATCCACGTTGTCGATCTTGCCTTAGGCCACATAAAAGCCATAGAAAAGCTGATAACCAGACCTGGTGTGGTAACCTATAACCTCGGTACAGGCAAAGGCTATAGTGTACTGGATATGGTAAAAGGTTTTGAAAAAGCTTCCGGCAACAAGGTCCCATATAAAATCGTCCCTCGGCGGCCAGGTGACATCGCCATATGTTACGCAGATCCACTAAAAGCCAAGCAGGAAATAGGCTGGCAGGCAACCCGGGGCATTGAAGAGATGTGTGAAGACGCCTGGCGCTGGCAGTCAGAAAATCCAAATGGTTTCGAATAGCAAATACTTTTTTATAATACTTTCAGGCATCCTCGTATTGACGATACTGGCTGTATATTGGCCGATACAGACCTATGACTTTATTAATTTTGATGATCCAATCTATGTCATTAATAACCTCAATATCCAAAATGGCCTTAACTGGGCAACAATACAGTGGTCCTTTTCTACCTTTCATGCCGGAAACTGGCATCCGTTAACCTGGCTCTCTCACGCCCTTGACTGGCAACTGTACGCTGATTTTGCCGGTGGTCATCATCGAAGCAATCTAATCTTCCATGTAGCCAACTCGTTACTGCTATTTACAGTCCTTTACTATGCAACCACAGCAATATGGCCAAGTTTTTTATGCGCCTTTCTGCTCGGTATACATCCTATCCATGTTGAGTCAGTCGTCTGGATATCAGAAAGAAAAGACGTTCTCTGTCTCTTTTTCACCCTGCTCGCCCTTCTTTCATACCTAAAGTGGTACAGATCAAATAAAACGATTTACTTTGGTTGCACGCATCTCTTGTTGGTCTGCGCCCTTTTATCAAAACCCATGGCAGTCACCTTCCCGTTATTACTGCTGCTCATCGATTTCTGGCCGCTCCAACGTCTTTCTCTTTCAGACACCAAGACAACACGAACCGCTATTTTGATACCTTTACTCAAAGAAAAATCTTTAATGATTTTCTTGTGTAGCACATCAGCAATTATCACTTTTTTTGCTCAACAATCAGCCGGCGCCGTTAAGCAAATTTCATTAATACCATTAATCTTGAGGGTGGAAAATGCTCTGTCTTCATACTCACACTATCTTCTGAATATATTTTGGCCTACTAAACTCGCAATTTTTTATCCGTATCAGCATGAAATCCCGATTTGGATACCTCTCTCCGCTGCATTTTTCTTTTTTTGCTTCATAGTAACTTATAACAAATGTACGCCAAAATTCTCTTTTATCAACACCGGCATACTCTGGTTTGTCTGCACTCTTTTTCCGGTAATTGGTCTTATTCAAGTAGGTAATCAGTCGCATGCTGATCGTTATATGTATATCCCTGCCATCGGCCTCTACATCTGTTTAGGTTGGATCGTTCTATCTATAAAAAACAGTATTCTAAGAAAATGTATAACAACACTTCTTTGCTCGGTTCTTATTGTTCTACCATTTGTGACCCGAAAACAAATTTCTACATGGCATGACAGTGTTAGCCTGTTTTCACACGCTCTTTCGGTAACATCAAACAACGACACCGCTCACACATATCTAGCAAACGCATATAAGGAACAAAAAAACGCCGCACTGGCTGTTGATCATTACCAAAAAGCCTTAGAGATTAATCCAAAGTCAATCGAGGCCTTAATTAATCTGGGAGTATTGTCAGCTGCAACCGATATCACTGAGGCTAAAAGGGTGTTCCAGCAAGTACTCACTTATTATCCGCAAAACCCTGAGGCCTATAACAATCTTGCCAACATACTAAAGAGCGAAGGCAAAATTGAGGCAGCCATCGCACTGTATCAAACTGCAATTCAAATTAATCCAAACTATCAAAGCGCCCTTTTCAACCTCGCTGCATCTTACGATACAATTGGTAATCTTGACGAGGCTCATGAACTATACGTTCGATCGCTCACCCTAAATCCTAACTTTGCTGAGTCACATAATGGCATAGGTATTGTGCTAGCCAAGCGGGGAGAGCGCATCGAAGCCATTTATCATTTCGAAAAAGCACTTCTCATTAATCCCCAATACGAGTCCGCCCGGCGCAACCTTCAAAAAGCATATCGTTTACCTCCAGCCAACACCATGAATTTGATACCCAATTAGCATACGCTTTCCCTCTCCCCTAACTCATGTCACCTGAGTTATATGCCCCTTCAATCACGCATATGTAATTCGGATAACAAATTACTTGTCAAATAAAAAAGTCTGTTTATCAGCAAAAAACAGATAATGTCTTTTATATTAGTATGTTACATAATGGCATTTAAACCTGATAGTTTTGGCTTGCTAATTGCAAATTGGTAATAACAAACATTTTTTATAAACAATATTTTTATCCTTATATTTTCAAACATCTCACCACTCTTCAGGAGATTGCAATGGCAAAAAAAACAATCTACCAAAACGTATTCATGGCTTTTTTCTTTGCGTTTTTTATCCTCATGGTACCACCAATCAGTGCTAAAAAGACCAACAGCAGTGATGTCGACATTTCCAGTATTTATGTCGATCCATATGGTGAATTTATTTACATTTATGGTGACAACTTCAAAGATATCGAAACATTAGCAATTATAATCGGTGATCAGTGGGAACTTGCGATTGATACTGAAGAGTCAAACAAGAACCAGCTTGTCGCCTACCTCCCGGTCGAAGGAGTTCCTGACAGTGACTACCGATTAACGGTTAACCGTGTGATCTTTAAAGATAAGTCAAAAGACGATGATGACGATGAATCCGATCATGACAAAAAAGATTCCCATCGTAAATCACTAAAAGAGTTAACTAGTTTTGATCTTACAATTGGTGCCGCAGGATCAGGTGCTGGCGGTATTCAAGGACCAGAGGGTCCTCAAGGTCCAATTGGATTAACTGGAGAAACTGGTCCTGCCGGTGCAGATGGTGCACAAGGTCCTGTTGGATTAACCGGTCCCGCCGGTGCAGATGGCAAAAACGGTGTTGATGGTTTAACTGGCCCTAAAGGTGATGTTGGTCCTGCTGGTCCTCAAGGCCCTATTGGTGAAAAAGGGGATAAAGGTGATACTGGACTTCAAGGGCCACAAGGTTTACCTGGAAACGATGGCCAACAAGGACCTCAAGGTATACCCGGTACTGATGGTAGTGACGGCACGCCTGGTCTACCTGGTGTCCCTGGACAAGATGGTGCTGTCGGCCCGCAAGGCCCTATTGGTGAAAAGGGTGACAAAGGGGATAAAGGCGATGCTGGACTTCAAGGGCCACACGGTTTACCTGGAATCGATGGTGTCGATGGCATTGGTTTAAATAACCGTGGCAACTGGGCCCCTGCCCCTTCACCATTTTATGAGGTTAACGATTTTGTTTTTTCGCAGTCCAGCAACAATCCAGATAGTATCAGTATGTGGATATACAAAGGAGATGGCTTGGACAATGATGACGTAATGCCATCCATATCAGATCAGTGGATAGAGTTTACTGCTCCACAAGGTCCTGCTGGAGTAGATGGTATTAATGGTATTGATGGCGCTCCCGGCATAAAAGGTGATAAAGGTGACACTGGCGATGCTGGACCTCAAGGACCACAAGGACCACAAGGTTTACCTGGAAACGATGGTCAACAAGGGCCTCAAGGTCTTCCCGGCGCTGATGGGGCTGTTGGCCCTCAAGGTCCTATCGGTTTAACCGGCCCCGCTGGAGATACTGGCTCTCAGGGTCCAAAAGGTGATATTGGTCCTGCTGGAGCAGTGGGTGCTCAAGGTCCTGTTGGTGACAAGGGTGATAAAGGCGATACTGGACCTTTAGGGCCACAAGGTATTCCAGGCACTGACGGTATCGATGGCGCTGTTGGTGCTGTCGGCCCGCAAGGCCCTGTTGGTTCAAAAGGTGATATTGGTCCTGCCGGAGCAGTGGGTGCACAAGGTCCTATTGGTTTAACCGGCCCTGCTGGAAATACTGGACCTCAAGGTCCTGCCGGTGCAGATGGTAAAAACGGTGGTGATGGTGCAACTGGTCCTCAAGGG
>JADGBM010000027.1 GCA_015231515.1 Desulfobulbaceae bacterium | reverse complement strand
CATTCACCAAACAGATAAAGATGCCTTATTTCAGAGTGGGTCATCCATTTGGTAGATAAAACCTGATAGGGTGGTTTCCTACAGAATTTGATTGAATATTCTTTGGCAGAAGATTCTATACCTGTATCTGGCAGAACCTTCAAAAGACCCATTTGGATGTAATGGGGATGCAGTTTAAAAAGAGCTCTGAACGATTTTTGAAAACTTTGCACAGAGTCGTTTGGAAGGCCAAGAATTAAATCTATATGTAGGTGGATTGTATTAAAAGAAAGAAGTCTTTTTATGGTGATAAAGGCCTTTTCAATGTCCATTTTTCTATTAACAGCCGTCAAAGTGTCTACATTGATAGACTGAATGCCGATTTCAAATTGAAAAAGACCTTTTGGTACTGTTTCAAGAAAGGCAAACATCTCTTCTGTAAATAAATCGGGCGCAATTTCAAAGTGGTAGCATGATGAAGGGGGCGTATTTTTTAAAATAAATGACCAAATTTGCAGAGCTCTTTTAGGGTCGGCATTAAATGTGCGGTCTACAAAACGAACGATTGTTGGTTTTTGTTTGATAAGTATAGAAAGTTCTTCTTCTACTCTTGAAATATCTGTAGAGTTAATTCCTTTGCTTATAGAAGAAAGGCAGTAGGAACAGGAGAAGGGGCAACCGCGCGAAGATTCATAGTAGATATTTCTATTTTTGAGTTGGTTTTCAAAGTCATCATCTGTATATGGAAAATCAAAACGAGGCATCGGTTTACAGGTATAAAGAGGACGAAGATTTTTTAATGCTAAGTCGATATAAAAAGAAGGGTCAACCCCCTCAATCTCACCCCGCACAAGGGTGACTTTGGGGCTGATATCTTCAAAAAGAGAAGAAGCTTGTGGGCCTCCCAGGACAATAATGATCTCTGGTACGGCTGTTTTTATGTCATGAATAAGGCGCTTTATATAGTCTGAATTCCAAATATAAACGGAAAAAAAGAGTGCATCAGCATCTGTTCCGGTTATCTTCAACAAGGTGTCGTAATAAGGGTCATTGATGGTGAATTGGCAAATAGCGGGGACTGTTTGCGTGTGTTTTCGTAACTCGCCCCTTATGTAAAAAAGTGCCAGACAGGAGTGTGAGTATCTGCAGTTAAAAGCAATCAGGTCGATTTTCATGTTCGTTATATAACGTTATTAGGTGAAAAAACAAAATGCTAACTTTTCCGGAAATTGATCCCGTTATCTTCAGCATTGGCCCTGCCAAGGTTCGCTGGTATGGACTTATGTATGTTCTTGGTTTTATTTGCTCCTATTATCTTGTTTTGTACCAAATAAAAAAGAATAAACTTACAGAGCTTGGAAAACATTTTGAAAACATAAACTTTATGCTTATCGTTAGTCTGATCGTTGGTGGTCGGTTAGGCTATGTTTTTTTTTATAATTTCAGCTATTACATCAGTCATCCTTCCGAGATTCTGGCAACCTGGCAGGGCGGTATGTCCTTTCATGGCGCTTTTCTTGGAACGGTTCTTGGGGGGATTGTTTTTTGCTGGAAAAACAAGCTGAATTTTTGGTCTTCAGCGGATGTTTATATTGTAACTATACCTATTGGTCTGGGTTTTGGGCGGATTGGAAATTTTATTAACGCTGAACTTTTTGGAAGAGTAACAGAAGTTCCCTGGGGCATGATTTTTCCAGGTGGCGGGCCTTTGCCGCGTCATCCCTCTCAATTATATGAAGCTCTTCTTGAAGGTGTTGTCTTGTTTGGTCTGTTGTGGATTGCAAAAGACAGAAAGTTTCCTTCCGGATATATGGTGGCACTCTTTTTAGTTTTTTATGGTGTTTTCCGCTCGTTTGTCGAACTGTTCAGGCAACCTGACGTACAGATTGGTTTTTTGTTTGACCACATCACCATGGGGCAGCTGTTGAGCAGTCTTATGATATTGAGTGGTCTTTTTATTATGGCCCTGAGAAAGGGAAAGTCTATCACGCAGAATCAAAGAAGTTGAGTAACTTTTTAGTGGTTTTCGCTCTTTGGGTGGCGCCACCTGAATAGTTATGAAGTTGATTACGACTGGTTTTATTTTGTTTATTTGGTAGAGTTAACGGTTTCAAGGAAACGGCAATGAAAAAAACAGCACGATATCTCTCATTAATATTTATAACTTTTTACGTGATTACTATGGCAGCACAAATTGCTCAGGCGGGCTTCTTAAAGCCCCACTTGTTTAAGGAAAAGCTCGAGAATGGCATGACAGTCCTTGTAAAAGAGGTTCCTGGTGTAAAGGCTGTAACGGTGCAAATATGGGTAAAGGCAGGCAGTATTTATGAGGGGCCCACAGAGGGCGGGATAACCCACCTCATAGAACACATGATTTTTAAGGGCACAAAAAGTCGTGGTGCGGGTCAAATAGCCGCAGAAATTGAAGAAAGGGGCGGGCAGATAAACGCCTACACCTCCTATGAATACACGGTATATCACGCCACTTTGTCAGCCCGTTTTTGGGAGCCGACGCTGGAGGTGCTTACTGACGCGGTGCTGAACTCTGTCTTTGATAGTGATGAGCTGGAAAGGGAAAAGAAGGTCGTACTGGAAGAGATTAATATGCGTAATGACCGGCCCCAAATGATGCTTTACCAGGAGATGATGACCAACTCTTATGATGAACATCCGTATCGTCTGCCCATTATAGGTACACCGGAGAGTGTGTCATCGTTTACCCGAGACGATATTCTTCACTATTTACGAGAGCATTATGTGCCGGAAAACTTTACAGCAGTAGTTGTTGGAGATGTAGCTGCAGGACCGGTTATTGAAAAGGTTAAGGAGCTTTTTTCGGCCTTACCGGCAGGCAAACCAAAAGAACGAGTGGTACAAAAAGAGCCCCCCAAAACAGGACCGAAACTCTTTAAGGTAATAAAAGATGTCAACCAGTCGCAGTTGGCCATGACCCTGCCAATTCCTGCCTTTAAAGATAAGGATACTCCGATCATAGATGTACTTTCCAGTATATTGGGTAATGGTGAAACCTCATGGTTATACAATGAGCTTCGAAATGAAAAAGGGCTTGTTTACAACATCAGTGCCAGCGCTTTCACCCCAAAAGATGAAGGGTTATTTGAAATATCAGCCACTTTAGATAAAGAAAATATTGAACAAGCTATGGAGGTTGCTTTAACGGAACTTTTTAAGTTTAAGTATGTGCAGGTTGAAGAAAAAGAGCTGGACCGGGTGAAGCGAAGTCTGGAGAGCGATTTTATTTTTAACCTTGAGCGGGTTGATGGTCAAGCCAGGGTGCTTGGCTCGTTTAATGCCTTAACAGGTGATCCTCGGGAGGATGATTATTTAGAAAGAGTTCGGGCTGTGACAAAAGAGGATCTTATGCGAGTGGCAAATATCTACTTTACCGGCAAGAACTTAACTGCCGGTTATTTAGCGCCGAACGGCACAGATATTGGTCTGACTGTTGAGAGTTTGGCAGCATTAATAGAGAGAGCCGAGGTTGCTGCACAGGCAGCGATTCCAACCTCGCTGGTAAAAGAATCGTACCTGAGTAACCTGCATCGCTTCACCTTGAGTAACGGTGTTCGCCTGTTGGTTCGTGAAAATTACCAGGTACCGACTGTTTCAATCAGAGCTGTTTTTCCTGGCGGGCTAAGGGGAGAGACCCTGGAAACAAACGGTGCGTTTGCGTTTATAAGCGAGCTCTTACCCAAGAGCACAGCAAACATGACATCGCGGGAACTTTCTTTAATGATTCACGAAATGGCTGGAGATATTTCGGGCTTTAATGGAAAAAACACCTTTGGTCTCAAGGCCAGTTTTCTATCGCGATATTTTAAAGATGGCATGAAGCTTGTCGCTGACGTCCTTTTGCGTCCGGCATTTGATCAGGCGGAGGCCGATAAAATTAAACCGGAGCGTATTGCCTCTTTAAAGCAACAGGAAGACAATCTGGCAGCTCTTGCTTTTACTGAGTTTAATCGGGTGCTTTTTCAAAGTCACCCATATGGCCTCAATACGTTAGGATCAGAAGAGGCTATTCAGGGTCTTACCTCAGAAATTTTACAGAATATTTATAAAGAGCACGCCAAGCCTGAAGATCTTGTTCTGGCTATCTCTGGTGATGTAAGAGCTGATGAGGTGTATGTGATTGTTGAAAAACTTTTTGGACGCTGGGTCAGTGATCAGCAGAGCGACAATCTTGAGGAGTTTTTGGCCCCCGCTGTACCCGACAAACCCGTTTCCTTTGAAATATCTCGTGATCGAGAACAGGTTCATATTGTTATTGGTTTTATCGGCACACACCTTAAGAGCGAAGACCGTTATGCGCTGGAAATTTTAGAAACTGTTTTAAACGGCCAAAGCGGACGCCTTTTCAGACAGTTGAGAGATAAACAGAGTTTAGCCTATAGCCTTTCCTCTTTTACGCTCTTGGGGGTCGATACGGGTTCGCTCGGTATTTATATCGGAACCAGCCCGGATAAAAAGCAGGAGGCAATTGATTCAGCATGGAAAGAACTCGATAGAATGCGCAACGAGCCAATATCAGATGAGGAGCTGAAAAAGGCTAAAAATATTATTGTCGGTCACTATGAACTAAGCCTGCAAACGAACGGCTCACAGGCGATGGATATAGCCTTGAGCGAGGCCTATGGTCTGGGACAGGATTTTGGTCACAAATATATTCACGAGGTAACTCGAATAACCGCTGCCGATGTTATGCGGGTAGCTCAAAAATATTTACTGCCGGAGCATCATGTCATGGTAACAGTCGGAGCTGAGTAAATATAAAAAAGCTATTAGCATTAAGCTGTTAGCTTCTGGCAAAAAAATTACAATCTAAGCCAACAGCCAACAGCCAACAGCCAACAGCCAACAGCCAACAAACGAGGTTTTTATATGCGGGAATTAATGATTGCGCCATCCATCCTTTCGGCTGATTTTTCACGACTTGGTGATGATATTCGTCAGGTCATTAAAGCAGGAGCTGATGTTGTTCATATAGACGTGATGGACGGACATTTTGTGCCCAACATTACCATTGGGCCACTTATCGTTGATGCGGTACGCAAGATTACAGATCATCCTCTGGATGTTCATTTGATGATCTCTAATCCGGATCAATACATTGATGATTTTGCGGCGGCAGGAGCTGACTGGATAACGGTTCATGTCGAAACATGTAACCATCTGCACCGAACCATCCAGAAAATTAAAGCGCTTGGCAAAAAAGCCGGGGCTGTTTTAAATCCAGCGACCTCACTTGACACCCTTGATTATATCCTTGAAGAGTTGGATCTGGTTATGTTGATGAGCGTGAACCCTGGCTTCGGCGGACAAAAATTTATTCCGTCGGTTATAGACAAAACGCGAAGGTTAAAGGAAAAAATAGATGCTAAAGGGCTTAATGTTGGGATAGAGATAGATGGGGGGGTAAGCCCCAAAACAATCGGTAGTATTGCTGGGGCTGGTGCAAATATTTTCGTTGCCGGCTCAGCTGTCTTTGGCCAGGAAAATTACGCTGAAGTTATTGCAGAACTTAAGGCGAAGGCCAGAAAGCAGGCGGATAGGCTGTAGGTTATTCGTGACAGTAAAACAGGCTATCAATCAATCACCGTAAGGCCCTGGTAAAAGCCCACCGAGGCAGTTGTCTTGGGGGCAATAGGGATCTTCAGCAATTCCACCACCAGCCAGCCCTCTCCACATAGCTGATACTCTTCGTGACTTGCTTTCAACGTGTATATCCCGTGTATCAGTCTGTCCGTCTTCATCTGTAGCTGTTAACCGAAGGACTGGTCCTGGATTGGCAACAGTATTAAATGAAGACGGGACGACAAAGGCAACCTGGGACTGCTCCTGATTAAGAAACTCCAGTTGAACGGGAACACCAGAAATCTGCTTCCAGTTGAACTTTACAGAATCCCTTTTTTCGTCGCGGGATTCAGCAGCATCAAGAACGACAGTTTCACCCGGCATGTATGATGGCAACATTTTGGCGAGTTTGATTGTTGGAGGCGGTGTTCCCAGCTTGACACTTATTTTAAGTTCCCGAACTTTTGATACTGTTTTACCAAGTTTAAAGCGGTACTTTATCTTTTCTTGACCGCCGTAATATTTGTCTGGGACGTAGAGGCTTTGTCCATATCCAATTTTACTAAGAGTTCCACGCAGGTTGCTGCTTATGATATCTATCTCGACGTTTTTGGTGAAAGGCAGGTAGTTGACACTACTCCAGATATCTTCCCAGTCAATGAGAATGTCGTTGGTGCTGTCCACCTCGTAGGTCTTGGTTTTGGCAGCAATGGTCAGTTTTTTTGGTTTAACGGTTTGTTTGCTTTGTTTCGTTGGTGGTGTTTGTGTTTGGTCTGTTGTCTGTGGTGGCAGATTTACTGCAATCTGTGGCGCTGGCCCGGATATTTTTATGTTAGCCGCTTCGCTTATATTGGTGCCATCACTTACCCGAAACATAAAGCTGTCTTGGCCGGCGAACTCTTTGCTGGGAATATAAATTAAATGTGGCGCTTGTCCTGAGAGTTTTCCGTACAGTGGTAGCGAGAGAATCTCATAGCTTAGCGCATCCCCTTCGGCATCCTCGGCAGTTAAATTTACAGCCAGCTCGTTGCCTTGAGCCATGCTGAACTCAGCATCTTTAACGACAGGACTGGTGTTAATTTTCTTAGGCGGTGATGGCTGCTCTGCTAGTACTGCCTTTTCCTCAACAGCCTGTTCGGCCACATCCTGACCCTCCTCGTCACCACTGAAGAGGAAGGCTCCTAAGAGGATAACAACCAGTAGAAAGCCGCCAATGATGCCTTGGGTTTTTCTGTTTTGCAAGGCTGGTGGCATGTTGGCCAGAAGCATAGACAGTTTTTGCGACATTCCACCAGCTTTGCCAGAATCATCATCTGCGCCCATCAGGGCCGTGGCCTCTTCTGTGGCAACTGTTTCCTGTTTACCGTCATCAAAAAGAGATGTGTGGTCATCATCATCACTATCGCTGTCTAGATCAGGAATATCCGGCATATCATCATCGATACCAAACTCGTCAGCATCAAACGCTGTTCCTGTTCCATCTAGAAAAGAGACATCTTCTCCATCTTGATCTGAACCGATAACATCTTTAAAATCTATCTCTTCTGCCTGGAATGGATCACCCTCTGGGACATCACCATCATCAACTTCGGAAAAGAGCATGTCAATTTCATTTTGATCCGGGTCTTCGATGCTTTTGTTTTCGGCTGTGGATTCTGTTTCTGATAGCAACGCATCTATATCCGACTGATCAAAATCACCCGCATCTTCTGCGTTGCTGTCGGAGGTATCCAAGGGGGGGGGGGAGCCGGAAGGTCATCGTCTGTTCCTGATAGCAACGCATCTATATCCGACTGATCAAAATCACCCGC
This sequence comes from Desulfobulbaceae bacterium, assembly GCA_015231515.1. NCBI lineage: Bacteria > Pseudomonadati > Thermodesulfobacteriota > Desulfobulbia > Desulfobulbales > Desulfobulbaceae > Desulfobulbaceae bacterium. Next base: position 25,459 of record JADGBM010000027.1, on the reverse strand, counting down.
ATCTTCTGTTGGTGCCGCAGAAATCTCTCCTTCTGTACCGGAGAGTAGGGAATCGATGTCCGCAGAGTCTATTTCATCTGCCTCCGCATCTTCAGCAGGGGAATCGTCGATATCGCCTGAAAGCAGAGACTCTATGTCGGATTGGTCGAGGTCAGAGGAGCCATCGTCACCATCTAAGTCATCGAGCCAATCATCTTTTTCTTCTTCAGCCATAGTCAGATCCTATGTTTGGTTGCGTACGAAGTTACTTTTTTAAAGGTAAGTGTGCAGAGCCCGGTAAATTGGTTCCGACATCTCTATGTTGGCGACATAGGAAACCCGCTTTCCTTCAACGTTTCGCCCACTGATATGAACCCTCAGGTAGCCATCTATCTCCTGGAGTACCCCGGAAAGATTTTGTTCGTAGCTTTCTCCGGAACTTTTCCGGTCGCTATTGGCCATTACCAGGGTGTCGTTGTTGACCATGGCGATCATCTGGTCTGCAAGGGTAACCCCGAGTTTTGATACTTTATCTTTCGCTGTGTCGTCAGCGCTAGCAAAGGGACGAACAGTGACGACTGTCGGGCCGTAAAAGCCTTGAAACCGATCAATGGCGTCATCACAGATCATTGAAACTAATTCCGACAACCCAGCGTAACTTTGATAGGAGACAATCTCTATTGGCCGGTCTTCAACGGCAAATTCACCACCAAGTTCTTTTGCCTCGGTTGAGTGTGAACCGGACCATAAAAGGAAGATACTGACCCAAAAAACAACAAAATACTTTTTATAGACGCCTTTCATTTTTTTCTCCTTTGCCTTATTGGTCCATACCTTTGACAGCTATGGTAAATGGTTGTTCCGTTGAGTAAAAAAGGCCGAGAAGCTCTCTGTTAAGTGGAAGATTGTAGCGCCACGAGCTTTTGACCAACCCTGTTTTAAGAGATATTAACCGCCCTTGGAGGATAAGGGTTTTTCGGGTATTGGTAAACGTTGAAACAACAACATAGTCGAGTGCTGGAGAGTTGTTGGCTATTTCACCAATATTTCTTGATAGGATGAACTCACCCGTTTGTGGCAGGATATTGATGTCACTTCCGAGTCGCAGTTCTTTCACTCGTATTCCACGGTCAGCCAGGTCTGTGAGATGATATTCGGCAATTATTCTGCCAAATTCAGTTTCTCTTTTGAAGTCAGAGAGAGGCACTGCTGCAACTACTGCAACTCGTGAGGTCAGGTTTTTTTGCCCTTCATCTTTGAGTTGATAAAAAACTTTGCCGGCAACCTCCTTGGAAAGCTCTGAAAGCATGCTCTCTGTACCATAAGATTTTGAAGAGTCGGGCATATACTGATAAATACGGTGCCGTGGTTGCTGGTTTGATCTGGCGGGTGGTTGTTCCTTTACAGCAACAGCGCCGCGCTCTACAGTTGGCGGGATAACATGATCACTGTCGGCTGCTTCTTTCTTTGCTCCAGCAGGGCCATCCTGACTTACCGTGACGTTGACCTGTACTCCGGCAATATCACCTGGGCTGGCTGGTTTCATCTCTGTAGCAGCCCAACTGGCAGGCACACATAACAGAAAAGCTGTACATAGGCACCCTACCGACGACCACAGAACGTTTGATTTCTTCATTTTTTCCTCCAAGGCACTCTTTTATTGTATCAAACTTTGATTTTATAATTCTAGACGTTTCATATATGTTACTTCTTTTTTCTTAGCTGACGCTGAAGCACTGTCAGCTAACAGAAGTTCTGCAAGACTGTTTTTGGGAAACAGCACAGTTGCACTTGATAGTAACTGTGCTGTTTTGTTATCTACAAGCTTAGCATTGACCATGATATGGTTGCCGGCGACAGTATATGTACCGGTAATCAAGGTTCGGGCTGCAACCTGTGGTGCTATTTCTTCGAGCTCTCTTGAAAGTCCAAACTCACCGCGTTTTTCCTGCACCTGAATAGATGTACTTTTACGGACTTCGATGACGGAAAAGCCGTGTTGTTGGAATTCTGTCATTAACTGTTCAGCGAGGTATCGGCCAAAGGATGAGGTTCTCGTTAATTTCTTAAGATCTACAAAAGTACTGAAAGCCACACCTTCGGCAAGTTCGCCGACAACCGGATCTGGATCTTCAAGGTTTTGAAAAAGTTGAATAGCCATTCCCTGTATGGAACTATATAAATCTTCAGCCTGGTTGCTGTATTCAACGTTTGGATCAACCAAAGCTTTGGGGATTGGATAGGGATTTTGAGTGTTCGGACCGTGTAAAACTGTGGAGCCCTGTGCGGGCGATAAAAAAAATATACCCAGTGCTGCAAGAAAAACTGCTGTGAAAAAGACATAGTGAAATATCAATAATTTCAATTCTATATTTTGGGCCTTGATCCTTGTAATCATTGGTTTTAAACCCCTTTTACAAATTTATTTTCTGGTGTATAACCCAGAGCTGTTTGGCTGAAAATAGTATCGAATTCTTAATATTGATCGGACTTTGTAGCCTGTAACTTGACACTTTTTACGTAGTTTAAACATTTTCTTTTACTTTTTTAGAACTATTTATGAAAACTCTACAGAATGTAAACATCAAAGAACTTCTTGATGATGAGGTTTTGATCATAGAAAATGGCGGTGAGATACCAGAGGTTACCTACCATGGTTCACTATATTATCTGACAGAAGATCCTGGTGGGCCAGGGGCAATATTGTCTGAAGATGATATGCTGAGACTGAAACTGGCCGTTGTCGAGGGGTATCGCAGAATTATCTCCAGGGATCTTATGGTGGAAAATCGAGACAAAAGCCTTTATCGTGGACTTGAGCGCTGTGCTGCCAACTGGGATCGGCTGATGGTCTTTTCTAAAAAAGAAAATCTTGATCTTCAGCGGATGGCAGAAGCGGTATGTGAAGGGTTGAGGCGTTTTTTTAACGTTGAGGTGGGGGATGTGATCACATTTGGTAAACGGAGTTCTGTTAACTGTACACCGGAAACCTTGAGAGATTTTTTTAGCAAGGTGGGGTTGGATCATGCCGATTTGCCCGAGGAGTGGGAAAACCTTACACCTGGTAACGCTGTCTGAGGCGTACAGATTTTTTGTCTCTATATGCAGACAGTGCTAAAAGGCCCCTATGCTTTCTCTTACGGGATCTCACACTTTTTCAAAAGCGTCAAGGCCAGCACCACAATCAGGACAAACCCAGTCTTCAGGCAAATCTTTAAAAGCTGTGCCAGCTTTAACACCGGTATCAGGGTCACCATCGGCAGGGTTATAGGTATAGCCGCAGACGCTGCACACATATTTTTCCATTTTCAGATACCTCCTTTGAATACTTTTGAGTGATTTTGTGAGTGTATCCATGACAAAAATAAATGCTACAAAAATCTGGTTGACGGTCTGGCAGATTTTAATGTATTAATTTGACCTTTCAGTATCCCGGAACACGGTTAGAATCCGTGGCGGTCCCGCCGCTGTAATCCTGCCTTTACTTGTAAAGGAACCCCCTTTCAACCCTGTGCGCCACTGTTCTGTTAAAAACAGAATGGGAAGGCCGTTGGGAGGGCAGGAGAGCCAGAAGACCTGCTGGAATTTTTTTGATTGAATCTAATGGTAAAGGGTTTCAATGGACGAGTTGCGTCCATTGAAACCCTTTTTTTTTACTGCTATTACCTGACAAGGGGTGACCAATGATGAAAGCAATTGTGGTTAAGGAGATCGGTTCCTTTGAGGTTTGCACACTTGATCTTCCTCAACCGGGATTTGATGAGGTTTTGATTAAAGTTGAGGTTACGGGCTTATGCCGGACTGATCTGAAGATTATTGAAGTCGGTCATCGCGATCTGGTTATGCCGCGTATTCCAGGAGAAGAGGTGGTGGGGAGCATTTGTGGTGTTGGTGACGGTGTACATAACTTTAAGGAGGGCCAGCGCGTCTACGTCTATCCGGGAACAAGTTGTGGACAGTGCCCTCTATGTCTTGTTGGTGCTGGAAATCTGTGCAAAAGCATGCAGATAATGGGTTTTCATCGGGATGGTGGTTTTGCTGAGTATGTCGTTGCCCCGGTGCAAAGCCTGATTCTTGTCCCTGATAATTTAACACCCGATCAAGCAGTCTTTGCTGAACCACTGTCATGCTGTTTGAACGCTCTTGAGCTTGCCCGTCTGACAGAAGGCGAAACTATCGGTATCTGGGGTGGTGGGCCAGCTGGAGTATTATTGTCACGGGCAGCCCTGGCAAAAGGCGCGGAAGCAACACTGATTGAACCACATCCAAAACGACGCGCGTTTTCAAAAGAGCTTTCCCCAGCTCTGACTGATCAGATGTATGATGTCTGCATCATTGCTGTTGGGGATAAGGGCGCTTACCAGGATGCGCTTGGCCACCTTAAACCGCGGGGGCGACTGGTTGTTTTTTCGGGATTGCCTAAGGATGATTGTGCCCTGCCTATAGATTTCAATACATTGCACTACCTGGAGCAAACGCTTGTTGGTGCCTATGGCTGCAGCTTCCGGCACGGTGTTGAAGCGTTAGCTTTATTATCCGATGGTCGAATACAGGTTGACGATATGGTCTCACACCGAATGCCGCTCTGGGAGCTCAAGGATGCCCTTCGCCTGGTTTCCGAAAAAATCAGCATGAAGGTTCTTTTATATACCCTGGATTCAGGTGTTTAAAATTTAAAATAAAGAGGGAAGGACATCCTATGAACAATGATGCTATTCAAAAATTTGGTGGACAGATTCAACAGTTAATTCGAGGTGAGGATCTCTGCCGCAGTGAAACCTACGAAATGTTCCGTGAGGTTATGCTCAACGAACAACCAGATTTACAGCAAGGCGCTTTTTTAGGGGCACTCGTGGCTAAAGGAGAAACCGTCCATGAAATCGCGGGTGCCTGGGAGGCCATCGACCAGTTTGATACGGTGCATGTGTCCGGCACTATTCGAGGCCCGATCGTTGAAAATTCCGGCACGGGAATGGATAAACTATCAACATTCAATGTCAGTAGCGCTGCGGCCATTGTTGCGGCATCTTGTGGTGTAACAATGGCCAGGCATGGTGCCAGGGCCCTTTCATCGTTTTGCGGTACGGTTGATATAATGGAGGCTGTTGGGGTTAATGTTGAGTGCGACATCGCCACGGTTGAAAAGAGTATCAAAGAGACGGGTATTGGCCTCTTTAATGGCATGAGTCCCCATATTCATCCTGGTGCTCTCGGTCGTATTTTAAGCCAGATCCGCTTTGGTTCCACATTGAATATTGCCGCCTCACTGGCAAATCCATGCCGACCGACAATTGGGTTGAGGGGTGTTGGTAACGAGAAGCTGCTTATGCCAAGCGCCCAGGTAATGTCACAAATCGGCTATACACGAGGAATGGTGGTGCATGGTTTGGATGATGCGTCCGGGGATGGCATGGATGAGATTTCGCTGTGCGGGGCAACAATGGTGGTTGAGTTTCAAGGTGAGACAATAAAAGAGTATCGTATAACACCAGAAGAAGTAGGAGTTAAACGTGTCAGTTTTCATGAGATATCGGCTACTAACGATCTCAAGACCGAGGCAGATCGGTTTGTCAGCGTTATAGCGGGTAATGGCCCAACAGCCTGTATTGATTTTACCTGTTTAAATGCCGGGGCAATCTTATATATCACAGGGATTTGTGACTCTATCAAAGACGGTGTTATAAAAAGCAAAGCTGCCATAGAAAGTGGTGCTGCCCATGAAAAACTTGAACAGTGGAAAAAAGTTCAAAATTAATGGAGGTAAAAAGGATAAAACGGATATAGATTATTTTTTTGACAGCTGAGCAGAGAAAGTGATAGTATCCATGTAAAACATAAAGTGGTGTTATCGATATGCATGGATATATTCAAAGGGCCGCTGGAAATGATCTGCACAGGGCTTTAGCCCGCTCTCCCGCTGTGGCTATTCTCGGACCCCGGCAGTGCGGCAAGTCAACCTTAGCTAAAACAGTGCTTGACACTGCTTCTGCCGTCTATCTTGACCTACAGGACCGGGTTGACCGGAACAAGCTTGGGGAGCCGGAACTGTTCTTCGACCGTCATCGTGACAAGCTTATCTGTCTCGATGAGATTCAGCTCCTGCCGGAATTTTTTTCTGTTCTCCGCTCTGAAATTGATCGAGACCGCAGGCCTGGGCGGTTTCTCATTCTGGGGTCGGCCTCTCGTGACCTCATCAGGCAATCAACTGAATCCTTAGCCGGTCGGATTGCCTATCTTGATCTCACCCCATTTTTACTCAAGGAAGTTGTCGGAGTTTCCTCCTGGCCTGATCTCTGGCTGCGGGGCGGCTTTCCTGATAGTGTGCTGGCGGCCAATGACGCCGACAGTTTTGATTGGCGGCTGGATTTTATCCGAACATTCATGGAGCGGGACATCCCCAGCCTGGGTTTTAATATCCCGATTCCGGTTATTGAACGGTTGTGGCTGCTGCTGGCCCACTATCACGGCCAGACTGTGAACTACCAAAAACTGGCAGAAGCTGCAGACCTTTCCATTCCCACCCTGAAGAAATATCTCTCCATCCTGGAGCAGACATATATGCTTCGCCTGCTGCCTCCAACAGAGACAAATATCAAAAAGAGGTTGGTGAAATCACCCAAAATCTATCTGCGAGACAGTGGCATTCTTCACGGCCTTCTAAATATTGAAGAGTATGACTCGCTTCTGGCGAATCCTGTTGCTGGGGCATCCTGGGAGAGTTTTGTCATAGAAAATATCATTCATGGTCACAGTCGCTGGCAGGCCTCTTTCTTGCGGACTTCCAACGGCGCTGAAATAGATTTGCTTTTAGAGCGGTCCGGCCATCGCCACCTGTTTGAGTGTAAGCTTTCAAAAGCGCCGAAACCATCTCGTGGTTTTTATGAACTGACAGATTCTATCCAGCCTGACTCTGCCTGGGTCGTTGCCCCTGTTGATGAACCCTATGAAATAAAAAAAGGGATTTTTGTCTGTTCTCCTGAACATCTGGAGAAGGAGTTGCCTTTTTGAAGAAATGGGGAAGAATTAAAAGGTTATTAAGATGTACAGAGTCGGACCAAGTTTAAATCAGTGGCAGAATGTTGTGCATGAAACCTCGTAACTTAATTTCCACTCTTTTGCCCGGATCAGGGTTTGCGAAATTTTGTGAGCAGTCCCATGTTTTTCTTCTGGGAATCGACTAAGGAATCAATATTTCGAAGTACATTTTCCTCAAGTTTACTCACCGTTACAGTAAGATCTTCATTGTTTGCTGAGGCTGTGGTGTGCAGGTCTGCTATTCTCTGATTGAGAGGTGCTTCATGAACCATTTTTGCGCTTCCAGTGAAATAATTAATTTTATTTTGCATGGTATTTGAATTTATCAGCGTCCACTCTTTCTGCCGATTTGACACTATCCCGGACTGGTCAATCGAGGGGGTAGACAAGGTGACAATCTGGCCGTTTTCCAGGTATCGAGTCATTTTATGGGTGAAATCTGCCATCTGTTCCTGGGTGGCATTTTTTTCAATGGTTTTGGTGTAGATTGTGTCACCGGCTATTTTTACGATTCCTTTAACGTTATGGAAGGTTGATTCGTTAAGCCACATCAGTGAAGCCAACTGACCAAGATTTTCTTTAAGCCCTTTTTCTCCTTCGTATTCAATCCCCTGTTCTTTTAGGCCATTTAATAAAAGTTTGTAATTATCAACTTCATTAGATGGTCTTCCGATCATTTGTTTAGCGGACGAGACGAGTTTATCATGAAATAACGTGGCCTTATCCTCTGTGGCCAAATGCTGATAGGTCGATGACGCCTGTAGAGTCTCGGTTTGTGGTAGTTCATCCTTTAAAACGGGTTGTAGTGTTTGTATTAGTTGTGATGGTAACGGTTGTTCTGGAGGAGGTTCGGCTTTATGCTGCATTAATGGCTTTGGCGGGGATGTTCCTGGGCCGGAAGAAACATTCAGTAAAAGCTCAAGGTTTTCGGGGTTAATGCTCACTTGAGTACCCGGCAACAAGCTCTGGAATGGTTTGCCATGATTTGCCTTGGAAAAAATAATATCCCAGTGGCGTCCGGTAAAGCGTTGGTCATTGTTAAGCAGTTGTGAGACAGTTGGCAGTTCCCTGCTTAAACTGCCAATTTTGATTGGTTGGCCATCGTTATCCCCCAGGCTAGAAACGTACTGTTGTAACTGCTCACTTTTTGATAAAACGCTATCAGTCTTGGCTGGCGGGCAGGCCTCAGCGGCGGAATTATTTTTCACTCTATCTGGAAGTGATCTGCTGAGAATCAGTTCTAAAGTTACAGGATCTATACAAACCTGTGTGCCTGGTTGTAAATTATTATACGGCTTGTCTTTGTTGGTATCGGAATAGACAATTTCTTTATATAAATCTCGGGTGTGTTGATTATTTCTTACAAGTTGCGATACGGTTTGATCTTTGGATAAGGTACCCAAAATAAACGGACCGGTGGTGTTTTGTGTTAAGTCTTGTAGCTTGATTTTTAAAATATCAGACCTGGAAATTTTTTGAGCGACAGACACGACTTTTGTTTTTTCAAAGACAGATCTCTCTTTTTCTCTGAGTTCCTGAGGCTCTTTAAAAACCAACTCCAGGGTTTTGGGGTTAATACTAACGCTGGTGCCCTGAGTAATAGTTGAGTATGGTTTGTTTTTGTTTATATCTGCGTGGATAATATCCCAGTGAAAGCCCTTGATGTTTTCGTTATTTCTAACCACATGAGAGATGGTTGGCAGAGTTTTGCTTAGAGTGCCCAGAGAAACGTTGGCGGTTTCATCCTTGAGCATTCCTCCCAGAAATTTTTGTATGCGTTCGATACGGGTTTCTGGCTGAACCGCAGGCTTTTTCTCCCAGAACAGCTCTTTAGTTTCCTGATTAATGGAGAGAAAATCCCCATCTTTCATAGTGGTGAACTGTTTGTTCTTATTCAACTCTGAGTTAATGATCTGCCAGGAATTATTGCGAAAGTCATCATTGTTACGAAGAATATGTGAAACAGTGGGCGTGTGGACAGATATTTGACCGACTTTAATTATATCTTTAGGCCCTGCGGAATCACCTGTGCGGTTTGCTGTCACTATCGAATTATTATTGGTAGCTTTGGCTAAGGTGTTGGCAAAGGTGGGGATAGCGACAGAACCATGATTTACATATTTTTGAATTGGCAGGTCATGACGCTGACTGACTGGTTGGATCGGCATTGTAGTCCTCTAGTAAGTAGGAATCGGTGTGAAATCTACTGTCTAGCAAAATCAACGCCAGTTTTATTGTTTTTTGGTAGTGCTAAATAACATACTGATATTATGGAGATTATCTGCTCGGTTGGCTGCTTGTCCGAAGCTAGTTGCAGCAAATTGCTTGTTTTTGAGGACAAAGGAATAACGAACTGTCAATTATTGAACAGCATTTTTGGAGGCAGAAAAACCCGAAGAAAGGATGGATGACGGGAACCGATTGTTTTATAAGGAGACTTGAAATTCCCCCACAAAAAAAGGGGTTACCGCATTAAATCGGTAACCCCTTCTAATAATTGGTTAGTTGTGTGGTCGGGGCGGAGGGATTCGAACTCTCGACCTCCTGCTCCCAAGGCAGGCGCGCTAACCAGGCTGCGCTACGCCCCGACACGAAACAGAAGTAGACTAAATAGCTTATCCCCCTGCAAACGTCAAGGGAAAATTTTGTTCTAAAAGTGTTGACGACTTAATTCTGAGTTGCTATATTGCCCGGCTGTTGCTGAGCGATAATTTGTGTTCCTCGATAGCTCAGTTGGTAGAGCAGGTGACTGTTAATCACCTTGTCGCAAGTTCGAGTCTTGCTCGAGGAGCCAGTAAAAATAGGGAGTTAGCCGTTTTCGGTTAACTCCTTTTTTTTTGTTTAAGTGACCTTTTTGCCATCCGCAATAACTCAAAAAATGTTGTAGCCAATTGGACTAAAATCTCCTCAAAACGCTCTGTTTAGTGGAAAATATTTTAAACTGACAGATCTAAATTATATTAATTTTTCGTTATTGCATTCTTCTCGTTATTTTTTTGTCTGAAATTACATTCTTCGGGGGGCTTGTGTCTTGTCCCATGGTAATCTTAAACAGAGTAATCAGATCCCAACCACGAATGGGATGGGAATTCTCTATGAGAATAAGGAACTCCATAAAACTATTATCCGCTGTCTTGTTGGTTGTTATGTTGTCTACTGGCTGCGCTAGTTGTCCTTGTCAGGCAACTCTATTCATAAAAAATCTTGACTTAAGTTGTTTTGGACATCTAGACTCTTTGTAAGGTGGAGATGACTTGACTATCTGAAATACCGGGACCTCTCTTCCTGTAAATTTGAATTTGCTCACCCCCCAGTAAAAGTCGGACCTACTCAACAGCAATTGAGGAGAGAAATAATGAAAAAAGCACTACTCATGACTGCGGCTATCTTATTAGGGAGTTATCCAATGGTTGCAGGAGCCAAATCCAACCAGTCAGCTGTTTCCCCGGAAGAGATTTCCGCCTTTGAAAAGATCTTTGGCAGTGGTCCCCAAGAGGAGGATGTCTATCGGGCCGACCGCTTGCTGGTTTCCGCCACTGGCTCCCAGATCCCTGTGCATTTGGCCCCTTCGGTTGCCTCGGTGATCAGTAAGGAGGATATTGAAGAGATCGGGGCCACCACCTTGGATGAGATCCTGGAGACCGTGCCCGGCCTGCATGTCGCCCCCTCCAATTCCGCCTACATGTCTTCCATCTGGTCGGTCCGCGGCATCCATACCAGTGTCAACCCCCAGGTCCTTCTGCTGATCAATGGCATTCCTTTGAGTGAAACAATTACAGGAACCCGTCCCTATCTTTTTCACATGCCAGTGGCCATGATCTCCCGGGTCGAGGTGGTGCGGGGGCCGGGCTCGGCCGTACATGGGGCGGACGCCTTTGCCGGCACGGTGAACGTGATTACCAAGGACGGCATTGAAATCGACGGCACTAAGGCCGGGATGCGCTATGGCTCTTTTAACACCTCGGATCTCTGGCTCCAGCACGGCGGCATTTACGCCGGCTGGGATCTTTACGGCAGTGTGGAGACCCAGAAGACCAGCGGCGACAACAACCGGGTGGTAGGTCGTGACTATCTCGACGCCATCGGGGCTTCCGCCTTTTCCAACACCCCCGGTCATCTGGATACCGAGTATGATCTGGTGACCACCCATTGGGGCTTGCGTAAAGACAACTTCAGCCTGAAGCTCTATGGTTACTGGCAAGAAAATGCCGGTATGGGACCCGGTGCCACGCAGGTGATTACCTATAACAGTGGAAATGACAGTCGCGGTTTTATGGGTGATCTGGAGTATCGGGATAAGAAGTTTTTCAGCGACGATCTGGATCTGAGCCTACGGCTGTATTCGGTCTACAACAAATCCAATAACTTTTTTGAGCTTACCACACCAACGTATCCGGCCTATATGTTGGGCAATCCTATTGCCGAAACTAAGTACACCGGCCTGGAGACTACTGCTCTTTATAAAGGCTTACTCGATCATCTCTGGCGGGTTTCTCTGGGCTGGAAGTTTTTTGACACGGATACGGACCAGTTTAAGAACTTTGGCTCTGGCGTAGCGGTACAGTATGGACCACTGGTTAACATCAAGAACACGCCGTATAACTTTATGGAGGACCACGGCCGCAAACTCTGGAATATCTCAGTGCAGGATGAGTGGAACTTTGCCAGACGATGGACTCTGACGGGTGGGGTGCGTTATGACTATTATGACGATTTCGGTTCCACCACCAATCCCAGGGCCGCTCTGGTCTGGGAGACCCGCTATGACCTGACCACCAAGCTTATGTACGGCCGGGCCTACCGGGCGCCAAGTTTTGGCGAGCAGTATTTCCAGAACAACGCTCAGGCAAAGGGGAATCCGAACCTGAAACCGGAGACCATTGACACCTATGAGTTGGCCTTTGACTATCAGCCCACCACCAACTTGAGCACTAAGCTCAACCTTTTTACCTACACCATTGACGGCCTGATTGAATATGTCGCTGATCCGGCCACGCCCGGCATCTTACAGGCCCAGAATTATAAGGACCAGGAGGGGCAAGGTTTTGAGGTGGAAGCCGAATGGCAGGTAGCGGAGGGCTTACGAGTCAGCAGTAACTACGCCTTTCAGCGCTCCAAGGATCGGCAAACCGGTGAGCTCACCAACGATGCCCCTTCCCAGCAATTGTATGTCAATCCCCATTGGACCTTTGCCAATGACTGGTCTCTGGATAGCCAGTTTTACTGGGTGGCCGGTCGGCGCCGGGCCAGCGGCGATCCCCGGCCAGATATTGAAGATTATGAGCTTGTCAACCTGACTCTGCGGCGTACCAATGTCCTTGACCGTGTGGATCTGGCCCTAGCGGTACGGAACCTCTTTAACGAGGATATCCGGGAGTCTAGCCCGTATGTTGCCGGTGCCGGAGCTTACGGGGCCTATATTACCAATGACTACCCAATGGAGAGCCGGGCAGTCTGGGCGGAAGTGCGCTGGAGCTATTAATCTAAGTTATGGCAAGAAAACAAATCAAGGAAGCGAAAAGAGCATCAGAAGGATTTAATGTCAGGACTGTTACAAAAATCTGGAATGAATTGCCTTCTTCCACTAACCCATATTTAGCCGAAAAATGTCTATGCCACGGCTACGATCAATTGGAACTTATTCAGAATCGTGGTTATGTAGACGTGCTTTATCTTCTTTTTACCGGCGAGTTACCGACCCGAGCGCAAGGAAAGCTTTTAGAAACATTAATGGTTGCGTTGATCAATCTCGGTCCTAGGAATCCTGCCACAAGGGCTGGGATGAATGCAGCTGTGAGCCGTACAAAGCCAGTACATCTTTTGCCAATTTCTCTCTCTGTTTTGAGCGGTAAACACCTTGGGGCTGAAGAGGTTGAGGAGAGTATTCGATTTTTTCGGAAGAATATGAAATTGTCTCCCGATTTGGTTGCCAATACTCTTTTGATGGAAAAAAAGGGTGGTGAGAGTGATGGCGATTGGCATATTGCCCCAGGTTTTGGCTCTCGTTTTGGTGGGATTGATCCTTTAGCTCAAGAAATATCCTTGATATTAAGTAAATTGTCTGCATGTGGCCCTGCTATTAAGTGGGGGAATGATTTTGTTAATGTTTTGAAACCGCATGAAATGGGTTGGTTGAGTACAGGTCTTGCTGGAGCTGTTCTCTGTGACCTCGGTTTGCCTCCAAGGGCGGGGGGCGGGTTGTATCAAATTATGTGTGCACCTGGATTATTAGCTCATAGCCTGGAGATGTTGAACAAACCTATCTCCAGCATGCCTTTTCTGGATGAAAAAAATTACGTTATTGATGAAGCCGCCGGGAAATAACATGGGAGTTGATACCTCTTTCTGGGATAGCCTTCGGGGTCGAATACTCACTAAGAGGGGCGGCTGGATAATTGGCGAGGCTGTTTATAATTGCGGCTATTCCATGTTGGATGATCTGGTGGGAAGCACAACGTTTTTTCAGGTTCTAATCCTTAATGTTACTGGTCGTTTGCCTGAGCGTAGGATTGCAGACTGGTTTGAGGCACTCTTTATTTGCCTGAGCTGGCCTGATGCCCGAGTGTGGTGTAATCAGATCGGCAGTTTAGCTGGAACACTACGCTGTTCACCAGTTGCTGCGGTTTGCAGTGGGACTCTTGCATCTGATTCAAATATGTATGGGCCGGGCACACTTTTAGCGGCAACAAATTTTATATCAGAGGCCCTGGAAATGCACAAGAATGGCCTCTCAGCTGAGGAGATTATAAGTAAACATCAACGTCGTCCGACTTCTCCTCCAAACATCGTTGGGTATGGGCGTCCCGTGGCTAAAGGAGATGAGCGCGTCGCGGCAATGTTACGAACTGCAAAGCAATTAGACTTCGGCAAAGGAGATCATCTTAAACTTGCACTCGAACTTGAGGCAGTCATTGGTGAAAAATTCAACGAAAGTATGAACTTAGCTGGATACCTTACGGCTTTTCTTTGTGATTTAGGCTTTAATGCTACAGAAATATATCGAATATCTAGCATGATGGTGAATTCCGGTGTTCATGCCTGTTATGCCGAGGCGGCTGACAACCCTCCTGAGGCATTTTTCCCGCTGCAATGCAATGATATTGATTACCAGGGTATTGCGCCAAGACCACTTCCCGCAAGAGAGTAAGAAAGGGAACTTTGATGAAAAAGTTACATGGCCGAATAGCCCTGGTCACAGGAAGTTCAAGCGGGATCGGCAAGGGAATCGCCCTTCACCTTGCCAGTCTTGGCGCCCGCGTGGCAATTACCAGTCGCACATTGGCCTCGGCGGAAAGGGTAGCGGAGGAAATAGTTAAGTGCGGGGGACAAGCCTTTCCGTGCTGTTTTGATATCGACAACCAATCAACAATTGCGCCTTTGCTCGCACTGATTGACGAAAGGCATGGCGGGCTGGATATCCTGGTCAATAATGCACTGAGCAGGCCTTCAATTGTGCCCATGCCTTTACAGGATATGGCCTACGCGCAGTTGCAAGCCGGGATTAACGCCAATCTGACCAACACGCTTGAACTCACTGTTCGCGCCTTCCCATATTTAAAGGTTTCAAAGGGGATTGTCGTCAATATCGGTTCGGCCGCCGCCAGCCGTCATATGCTTGGCTTGCCCCTGTACAGTGTAATTAAGGGAGCCTTGGGACAGGCGACCATGCGCAAAGATTTGGAAAGGAAGAGTCGGCCAAACTCATGGCTGGTTTCGGGCAATATCATCCCCTCGGTCGGGTGGGCAGGGCAGAGGATATTGCCGAACTTGCCGGATTTATGGTATCTGATCAGGCCTCCTGGATGACAGGGGCGGTTGTCGATCTTGACGGGGGGTACGCCCAGCAGGGAGTGGCATTTCCCTCTGCCGATTAAAGTATCCGCTGCGAAGCTAAGATTATGATTCGCTTTTTTTTAAGATAAAGTCAAAATCCCTGGTGATCATTTCTTCTGTCAGCCCGAACTCCTTGAGGTCCATGACTTGATGTTTCCTTTGATATTTTTTCTGGCTGCCGGCCCTTTGAGTCACCTGCTGCCGGAGATGGTCATCAAATTCGATTCCTGTAAAATCGACAATTTTTTGTACTGCTCCTGTCAGATCTGAAATCAGCAGATCGTAGGGCAACACCATAACCCGATCTGAGGGGAGTTTATTGTTTTTTTGCAGTGTGTCAAAGTAGCGGTAGAGATCGATGATGGCCTGGTAACGCCGTTGGTAATAGCGCTGCAGGATCTCCTCCGGCACCGGCTCTATTCCCCAGCGGAACTTGATGGAGTTGTGTAGAAGGGAGAGGTAGGATGGCACCACATGATAGGGGCTGCGCAGGATGTAAATAAATTTGGCATCCGGGTAAAACTCCAGCATGGTCTTAAGCCGGTGGGTTGAAAAGTGGGTCTGGGCAATGATCTGCTGCTTGCTGGTGTAATGGATTTGCCGCTTGAAGCAGCCGTCCAGAAAGCGCATGGACTTCATCCTGTATTCGTAAGGTTGCTGGTCATTATAACGAAGTTCCGGATACTCCCGGTCATCAAAGCCAAGGATGCCGATGGGGATAAACTGGGTGTCGTAGGTATGCAGGAAGAGCATCTCTTCTTCGTCGGTCTTCTCCAGGGCCATCTGGTGGCCGGTCCAGTCCGGCATGATTTCGCTTTTCCCTTTTTTTACCAGTGAGTTAACCAGGGGCTTAAGCAGGACTCGGGCGCAAAGCGCCGGAAAGAGCAGGTGCCAGGCCTTAAAGGCCACTGTGTTTTTTCCAGAGGTGAGCAGGTGGTGGAGGAAGGTGGTGCCGCTTCTGGGATGGCCGATGATAAAGATGGGCCGGACAACCTTTTTCTTTTGGAAATCAGGGAAAAAAATGTTGTCCAGGGCTAGACAAGTAAAGGCAATACTTCTTAAGAAGAATTCACCGATTAAGTGGGCAAAAAAAACCTTGCCAAGACCATAGATCTTCCAGCTGGTGATAACTGATCGATAATAAAACGTAAACATAATAACTGCTCCTTTGTGGTAGAGCATCTCAATAGCATGTGCTGTGAAAAAAACTGGGGGGGAAATGATGAAAAACTATTTACCAGCTGCTGGTAGTTATGTGAAGATAAATGTGGGAAAAAGGAAAATTACCACAAAGGAGAGGCATTCGTGAATACTGCAGACTTAATGATCAAGTTGTTGGGTGATTTCGGGGTCAAATATATCTTTGGGGTTCCGGGTGGGGCCATTGAAGACCTTAATGTGGCCCTCTATGAAAATACGGCGGGTATTAAACCAATTATCGCCAAGCATGAGCAGGGTGCGGCCTTTATGGCCGACGGCTTTGCCAGGATTTCCGGCAGACTTGGTGTTTGTACCGCGACGGCCGGGCCGGGTGCCGCGAATTTGATCAACGGCCTGGCTTCATCCTCCGCCGACTACGTTCCGGTGTTGGCCCTTACCGGCCAGGTTGCCATCTCGGTCTTTGGAAAGGGGGCGATCCAGGAGTCCGGTGCGGAAGGTGTGAATATTACCAATATTTTTCGAAATTTTACCAAGTACAGCGGCATGCTGATTACCGAGAGCCGGGCTCAGTATATGCTGCAAAAGGCGGTACGTCTGGCCATGACCGGCCCGACCGGGCCGACCCACCTGAATCTGCCCACTGATTTAATGAAAAAAGATGTTACCGACCAGGGGATTTGTACCCTTCTGTCTACAACCAGGCTCTTTGATGAGGAAGCGGTCCGAAAGGCGGCCCAATTGTTGGTTAAGGCCAAACGACCGGTTATTATTGCCGGGTGGGGTGTTGTAATGTCAAGGGCCGCCTATGAACTCCTTGAATTGGCCCAACTCCTTCAGGTGCCGGTGGCTACCTCACCAAAGGCCAAAGGGGTATTCCCTGAAAACCACCCTCTTTCCCTTGGAGTGCTCGGTTTTGCCGGAAACCCGGTGGCAAAAGAGTATATTACCGGAGAAGATATTGATGTTCTCCTGGGGGTTGGTACCAGTTTTAGCGAGATGATGACCAGTGGATGGGATGAGCGGATCGGCCCAGCTGACCATCTTATCCACATTGATATCGATCCTGAGAAAATTGGTCGGAATTACTGTGCCTCGGTGGGTCTGGTCGGTGATGCCCGCATGAACCTTAAAGAGCTCAGCAAGGCCATTGTGGATGAACGATCGGCCAGGAGTACGGCACGGTCATCTGAGAATGTGGCAGGGAACCTTGCTAAAATCAAGGCGAGGCACTCCATCGTTAAGGAGGATATCAGTACCAGAGAAAATCTCTACCATCCCAAGCGCTTAGTTATGGAACTGCAGCACTATTGCCCCGCCGACACCATCTATTTTGCCGATATCGGCACTACCATGGCCTGGGCCATCCGCCACATGGTCATTTGTAAGCCCTACTCTTTTTTTGTCTCGTTGGGATTTGGTTCAATGGGGTATGCCGTTGCGGCGCCGGTTGGCGCTAAACTCGCGGTGCCAGACCGGACGGTGGTGGCTATGGTGGGTGACGGCTCGTTTCTGATGAATGGGTTTGAGGTGGCCACCGCAGTTGAGCATAAGGTGCCGGTTATTTGGGTGGTTTTTAATAATGCCATGTTGGGGATGGTGTATCATGGGCGTCGGCTCTTTAAAAAGCCGATACCGGAAGGATTGCCGTCCCGTTTTACACGGGTGGATTTCGTAAAGGTAGCGGAAGGGCTCGGAGCAAGAGGCATTCGGATTGATATGGACAATCCCCTGAGCCAGGAATTGATTGATGATATTATTGCTTGCGGTAGACCAACGGTCTTGGATGTGTGGATTGATGATCTGGTTGTGCCGCCTATTCACAGCAGAATTGCCACAGTTGATAAACATTTTGGGTAGTGAATCTATGGGGAGGATGCACGGAATGAAAACACTTGTTGTTGAAGATGAGTCGATTTGTCGTGAATTGTTGAAGGATGTGATGTCAGGTTACGGGACCACCCATGAGGCAATGAATGGTGTGGAAGCGGTGGATAAATTTCAAGAAGCTCTGTTTCGGCAGGAACCATATGACTTGATTTGTCTCGATATTATGATGCCTGAACTTGGCGGTCAAGAGACCTTAACGAAGATTCGCGAAATTGAGGTGAGTACCGGCATTGCCGCCGCTGATCGGGTCAAGGTGGTTATGATAACGGCACTGGCCGACAGCGGCAATATTGTTGATGCATACGGGAGAGGGGCATGTAACGCCTATTTGACTAAACCGGTCACTACCGGCGTACTTCAAGGCCAGCTTCGGGAACTTGGTTTGTTGGCGTAGGGCGAGGAGAGCAAGCTTCTTTCTTTGCGGACAGACTTTGAGCGCTCTTTTGGGGACTACTCGTCAAAAATCGTGGTGGCCATATTAAGGGTGAGTTGATCTATTTGGACACCAATTTTGCCGATGGTTTTGATGTTGATGGCAATATTAGTACCCAAGGGTGGCATCACCCCTATTTCTTTCACATTCTGGCTGCCGAGCAGAATGTTTCGTGCCAGTGAGGCGGCCTGACTGGCGATGTCTCTTGACTCCGTGTTAACCGAGATGGATAATCCCTGTTTTACAATATTTTCCGACTGACCAAGGCAGATTAACCGATCCTTGATGCATTTTTCCGCCAGCCATGCCATGTTTTCAAGGCTGAATGTGATCGGATCATTAAGGACCCAGAAGGCATCAAGCTGCCAACGGATCTTTTTGTAGGCCGTTTGGAAGGCCTCGGGACGGTCGATGGGAATTGCCACAAGCTCCACGCCAAGGACCCGTGCTTTCTGCCTGGCGTCGGCAATAATCTGGCTTGAGTTCTCTTCACTGTAGATAACCCCAATCCGTTTGATTTTTGGCATGATCGTGGTCAGGTTGACAAACTGGGTGCCGGGTGCGACTTCGGCGGCAATGCCGGCAACATTGTCCTGACCCTCAAGGAGATGGTACTGTTGCCAGTTGAGAACCATTGAGAAAATGACCTTGATCTCCGGCGTATCCTTTGTCCACAGTTTTGCGACATAGGCAGCTTTGGCCCCCAAGGCAAAAATCAGACTGGGCTTATCGGCGAAGAGTTCTTTCTTGAGGTCTGGGTTTTTTTTCACATCACCCTGCAGATTATAGATATGCACAGGAAGCCCCACCTCAGAAGCAAAGGCGGCTGCTGTCTCGGCATAGATATCCTCAGAGCTGCTGAGAAGGACAGCAATAGAGGTCTGCTCTTTTGCCCCGGAAGGAACGACAAAGAGCCAAAACAGGAGGATGATTGCCACCCTAATTATAATATTCTTGCCAGCCATCGAATTGTAATATGTCCATGATTGCGACTGCTTTCTTATTACTTCCTAAAAAGAGCTTTTTCATCTCTTCTACTTTTTCTAGCGTTATTGTTCCTTTTCTATAACACAATACCGGCAGGGATATTGGGATGGTTTCTGTCAAGGTCCGAACTGATTCCGAAATTATTGGATTGACCTTGCCAATACTTGCTAAATTCTCTTCACTCACCAGAGCCATGTCGACCTGGCCCAGGACCAGCGCGAAAAGTGCATCTGAATCCTTGGGGGTCACGATGATGTTAACATCATTGACGTTTATGTGGTGCTGGGCAAGAAGCAGCTTGCCCAGACCTGAATAGCCATCGGTTCCCAGAAAGGTCATGGCGATGGTCCTTTTTGAAAGGGTTGAGAGCGTGGTGTCCGAGTTTTTAGATGTGAGTAATAATTTCCGGTAGGAGGTGGTGCCATTACGGGTTGGGATGAGGAGAGGGATAAATTGCATCTTTTCCCGGTTCTCCTCAAAATACCACTGGGGCAACAGAACAAAATTTGGTGGCACAACCTTGCTGAGACGATCAAAATCACTAAAACGGGCAAAAGGGGTAAACGAGAAGGCGAAATTTGCCTCTTTGAGGAAAGAATCCATCTCTACCTTTAAGCGGGACATATTACTTTGGGGAGAGTCAGGATTGAAGTAATAGAATTTTTCCCCACGGTCTGCAAAGCCGTGTCTTAGGTCACCTGAGCTGCCGACCAGGAAGACAAGCAGACCAAGAATAATTGCAAAAGCAAGGAGTGGGAGGCGATTTGTCATGATACGCAGGGGTAATGCTTGACGCGAGATGATTATTCCTCTCCATCCTACAAACACCTTAACCTTGCCTGTAGTGGAGGTTTCGTCAAAATAACAGTAGCTGCAACTTAGTTCTTTTTACTAACTCTGTCAATTGAGGTGCGCCTAAAAAAACAATTATTGCTTCCAGTCGAGGATGTCTCGGACCTTTGCGGCAAAGTCGCGGGTACTGAAAGGTTTTTGGATAAAACTGGTGTTTGAAGAGCTCAACAGATGCTGTGGGGCAATGTCTTTGGGGTAGCCACTGAAAAAAAGTACTGGCAGGTCAGGACTCCTTTCTCTAAGGGTTGCCGCCAGGTCTCCACCGTTTTGCAGGGGCATAATCACATCAGAGACGAGAAGATCGATGTTGCCATCGGCAGAATCAAATTCTGTCAGTGCCGAAATACCGTTGTCGGCGCATAAAACCAGATACCCTAGTTCCTGTAAAACGGCTACAGCCAGACGCTGAACGGTCGGGTCATCCTCAACGACCAGGATGGTTTCTGTGCCGCCAACGACAGCTGGACTTATTGCCTCAGGCGCCTTTTGTCGAGGCCCATCCTGTGAGCGGGGCAGATAGAGGTTAAATGTTGTTCCCTGGTTGGGGGTGCTGTCGATAACAATATGGCCATCAAATTCATGGATGGCACCATACACCGTCGCCAGACCCAGACCCGTGCCCTTTCCCACCTCCTTGGTGGTGTAAAATGGTTCAAAAATCTTTTCAAGGATCTCCGATTCTATGCCCGACCCTGTATCACGAACAGCAAGGACCACATAATCACCGCAAAAAGTACTCTTGTTGGTGTCCGTTATCATCTGGTCAGGTGGGATTGAAACGTTGGCGGTGCTCACGACAATTGTACCGTTGCCATGGATTGCATCGCGGGCGTTGACCACCAGATTGATCAGAACTTGCTCTATCTGTCCCTTGTCAACAAAGACCGGCCAGGAGTGCTCCGTCAATGTAAATTGGAGATCAATGTCTTCTCTGATCATTCTTGAGAGCATTTTAGTGCACTCCTGAATAACAGTATTCAGCTCAAGAATGGCAGGGGTAAAATTCTTTTTTCGGCTGAAGATCAGGATCTGGCTGATAAGGTCTGCGGCTTTGCTGGCACTTTGGGAAATAGTTTTTAAGCCATTGAACAAGGGGGTGTCCGGTGGAACGTCAATAAGGCTCATCTCGGCATAGCCCAGGATGGGAGTGAGGAGGTTGTTCATGTCATGGGCAATACCGCCGGCCAAGGTGCCAAGGGCTTCCATCTTCTGGGCCTGCCTGAACTGTTCTTCAAGACTTTTTTTCTCGGCAAGGATCCTGTTGCGCTCGCTAACATTGCGGTCAATCCCCCTGAATCCTGTGAGTTGGCCCTGTTCATCGATGATTGGGGTGGCGCTTGATTCGATATGCACCTCGGAACCGTCTCGGTTCTGCCAGCAGTGGCCCTGTGCTCCTGCCAGAAAATCAAAGTCTACTAACCCTTGTTCAAAGGATTTTCGGTAGCCCTCGGCCCTGTTCTGCGGCAGTAATTTTGTATAAAATGGTTGTCCCATCAACTCGTCAGGCCGGAAACCGTAAATCCTTTCGCAGGCCGGAGAACAATAGATGTACTTTCCCTGAATGTCCATTTCCCAGACAAAATCAGGAGTTGTTTCAACTAAGCAGCGGAACCGGGTTTCAGACTCGCTCAGGGCGGCCCTGGCTATTTCCTCCATATGACCGAGCCGCCATTTTTCACTTAAAGAGAGGGCCAGTTGGAAAAGCTCTTCCGGGTCGAAGGGCTTGCGTAAGAAAAGCAACTTTTCCGGCGCCCCTACCGTTCTGACAATCTCTTCCCGTGAACGGTCTGTATAGGCCGTGACAATAACAATTTCGACATTGGGGTCGAACTGCCTGATGCGGGCGGCAGTCTCCATCCCGTCCCAGCCGGGAGGCATCCTGATATCGATGAAGGCTACAGAATAAGGGCTGCCGCAGGCGGCAGCCTCTTTCAGCATTGTATAGCCATTTTGGCCCTGGGAGGCGTAACTAAGTTCAAAGTGAGGTTGGTGTGGGGACTCTGGGCCAGGAGTGTTTATCCCTTCTGTCAACAGGGCGGCAAGTTGCTTGCCGGTGGAAGTTTCTGGGAGACTCCGGTATTCAAGAACCTTTTTATAGGCCTTCCATATCTCTTGGTCATCGTCAATGACAAGTATCTTTTGATTTGTGTCAACCATGGTGTTCCAATATTGAATGTTTCGTGTTGCTTTGGCTGACAGCCTTCAACCTGAAGGCCCCATCAACCTGAATAGATACATTTTTTTTGTATCACAAAATACCCTCTGGGGAAAGGGGTTCTTTATGACTCTTCGGTAATGGCTGGAAGTTTTACCACAAATTTAGCCCCTTGTCCCTTTCCAGTACTGTAGGCGGAGAGGGTGCCATTGTGAGCAATGAGAAAATTGGCGCAAGAATGAAGACCGAACCCGGACCCTGTTACCTTTGTCGTGTACCCGAACTGAAACAATTTTTTCTCTTCTTCCTGGTCAAAGCCGAAGCCCGTGTCACTGACCGACAACACAACCTGGGCCGGGGAGCCATGTTGCAAGGCTGTTGCAATTGAGAGTTTTCTCTCTGAAAGATCCGGGCTATCCATGGCTTCATAACCATTCTTAATCAGGTTGATGACGATTTGAATCATCTTGGCTTGTTCAATTCGTACTGGTGGAATTTCGGCAAGTTGAACGTCAAGTGTTATGGCACGGTGGGTCAACGAATCAGCCAACATTGTCAGGGCATCATTGACAACCCGGTTCAGGTTTATCCTCTCTTCTTCCCCTATAAGGCGGGCATATCTCATCTGCAGGCAGATTATTCCTTCTATATGTTCATGCTTTGTACAAATTTTATTCAATTCTATGATTGCCTGGTCATATTCTTCTATAATTCCTTTGGGCAGGAGTTTGATAATTGTTAGCAATCGCTGTTTATCTTCAGCGGAGAGTTGACCCGGGTGTTCGAGTGCGGCATGAATTTTTTCGAATGCCTTGGGCAGATTGGTCCGAATAGCGGAGTCTCGCAGACGGCGTTGCAGCAAAGCGGCGTCAACCTTAGCAGGGGTGATGGCATTGCCGATATTATGGAGGACGCCAACCGCCATCTCAGCCATACCGGCCTCATGGGCTTGCTGCAGGAGTTCACTTTGGGCTTCACGTAACTCTCTGGTTCTCTCGCTGACCTTGTGCTCTAAGGACCGGTTGTAGTTGTCGAGCTCCTCCAGGGAAACCCGCAACCGGCGCGTCATGTCATTAAATACCTCGGAAAAACTGACAAATTCGCGGCAAAACATTTTTTCCCTGGAAATTTCATGGGTCAAATCGCCTTCAGCCACCTGGTAGGCGCCATTACTCAGGGTCTTGGTTGAACGAATTAAAAAACGGCTAAAAAAAGAGGTCACCATGAGACCGAAAATAATGAAGATGAAGGTGATTATGATAAATGATTTTTTGAACTGAGACATCTTCTGGTCCCATTCAGTCTGGGTTTTTTTAATTTCATCTTCCAGTTCTTTCAAGGAAAGGCCGCAGCGCAGGATGCCGGTCACTTCATTGCCGCTATGGACCGGCATCACAATCTCTAAGACGGGAATGGGTTGGTTGTTTTGTTTTGCAGAGCCTGTAATGCTTTTGTATGTCAAATTATTTTGATTGGAGTGGGCAGAATTAAAAGGCATAAAATCATTTTGGAGAATGGCTTGTGCCTGGAGGGAGAGGCTATCACTCATGACTGTGCCGATCATATTTCGCTGATTATGGGCAATGATCTCTCCTTTGTTGTTTGCGACCATGACATAAACAAGTCCCGGGTTGTTGCTTACTTCCGCATGGAGCAGGTCGTTTAAAAAAGTATAGTCATAGCCAGCCAGGGCCTCTTCAGTGCTCAGAGCCAGACTGCGGGTGGTGGCGATGCCGTAATGCCGGAGGTTCTCTTGCATGAGGTGGATAGTTCGCTCAAGTTGGCTGTCTCGAAAGGTCGATACCTGATAGAAAAAAAAGATGCTGATGGTGGGAAAAAGAAGACAGAGGAGAGTCAAGTTTACGGAAGAGAAATAGATGGTGATGCTTGGACGCCACGGAGTTGGGCTGGGGCTGGATGATGTAGGTGACAATTCTTCCCTCATGAAGACTTCAGGTAGATTAGACTAATGACTTGATGGGCAACCCGCCAATATTACAAAGGATATGCAAAACCAGACATTTTCGCAAGCAGAAGGAATTTATGGCCTGATAAATATGTAAGTCATGCATGATGTAGGTTGAAATAGACGGACAATAGCTTATTTTGTTAATTTTCAATTCTTCCAGACAAACTGCTTATGGAACAGCGTAACTTTGATGATTTTTAAGAGCAGAACATCAAATCTTAACTCAGAAGACTGATAATTTTAGTCCAGCATTATGATTGCTTCCCTCCGTTTTTCCGGCATTCCGTACAAAATATCCGAATATACGTAATTTCCCCGTAAAATCAGCAAATCAACAGCCACTAGTATTGTCAGTTTATATCCCTGCTTATGCATTACTTTTTAGCTAATAATTAGTTTTTTGCCTGTGCCGGTATGAAAATTGCGTTATTAACGTAGTTGTATGTTCAGTCAAATTAGCATCTTCGCTTATGAAGGCCGTAAGACATCTTGAAAATAGATAATTTTAAGATAAACAGTAGAAATATTAAACAAGGGAAAAGGAGAAGAAATGAATAAGAAACTTTTAGTAGGATTGGCAACTGGGTTATTCCTGGTTGGCATTGCTGGTGTTGCTAGTGCAACATTACTATTTGAGGATGATTTCGAATCAGGATTAACTAATTGGAATGAAACTCATGGACAAATTGTAACTGAATCAAATGGTAATAAAGCCCTGAGTTTTAGTTCGACTTATAGTGCTGGTGATGCCTTCACGATGTCTAGTTTTATTGATGTTGTTGTGCCTGGTACCTTCACGCTCGAATTTGACTATTTTTCACCTGTTGGTTCATCAACCAATGGCGGGGGGTTTGTCGGAATTGACCCTGACGGTATTAGAAATAATGGTACCCACACATGGCTACTTGGCACTAATAATTACCCAGGGGTAACTAACTTGCCAATTTCTAATGGCAATTGGGTTGCCGTTTCGCACACTTTTTCCACTAATTATAGCCAGATACATTTGATGATTGAAGATTTCAGGGCTCCAGCTGGTGATGCATTATTTGACAACCTGGGCCGGGGAGCCATGTTGCAAGGCTGTTGCAATTGAGAGTTTTCTCTCTGAAAGATCCGGGCTATCCATGGCTTCATAACCATTCTTAATCAGGTTGATGACGATTTG